>JBAYIY010000004.1 GCA_041665365.1 Patescibacteria group bacterium | reverse complement strand
CGTTACACTCACTAGTTTTACAGTGGTACCTTTACTGTTTAAGACAATAACATACTGACCATTACTAACTAATGCCGCAAGTGGTGTACCCGGTTCAGAAAACACCTGAAAAGTAATAGTTGAGCCGTCAGTGTAGGTTACAATGATACTTCCATTAGTGGCAGTTGATACACTGCTGGCCGTGTCCTTTACAACTGAAGTTTCTGGTGTAGGTTCGGGAGTTGGAGTTGGAGTCGGTTCTGGTGTCGGTGTAGGTGTCGGTGTAGGTTCTGGAGTTGGCGTGTGTGTAGGAGTCGGTTCTGGAGTGGGAGTAACAGGAGCAGCTGACACAGTCACTGTTCGAGTAGCCGTACTGGTATTACCAGAAGAATCAGTTGCCGTATAAGTGATAGTTTGAGTACCGGGTGTTGTGGTAGAAATACTTCCGGTAGGAATTACTGACACCGTACCATCAAAATTATCTGTCGCCGTAGCACCAGCATCAGTGTAAGAAGCATTATAATCAACTGTGACTGGATTAGACCCGAGCACAGTAATAACTGGAGCAATAATATCGACTAATTCATAAGCACCACTATCACAGTTTGAACCTTGAGGTCGACTTATACCACGAGCATCAGTTGTAACTAAGGTAGAAGTATTATCTGTACAATTAGCCGACGGGATAATATTTACAGCTGGTGATAAATCACTAAGGGCATGAGTTTGTATAGACCCACCATTATCCGCTAAAGCACTAAGTAAGGGATCAGTACTAGTTTTATCGGTAAGATCTGTAAAGTAAGGTAAACAACTGGTACCATTATCAATATTATAACCACCCGACGCAATAATTCCTGGGCCAAGAACAAGACAATTTGCATTTGCTGTGGCAGAATTATTCACCACTAAAGAATTCTTTATAGTTAAACCTGAACTGTCTACTAACACCCCGCCACCACTCGATGCACTACTTGTAACTGTATTGTTGCTAATAGATGCAAAAGCTACATTTGCTATGCTACCACCAGACATGAAAATGCCACCACCATAGCTATCGCCGGTGCTGGATGTAACTGAATTACCACTAACTGTAACATTAGTAGCCGTTACTGTGCCTGTGCTAGCTAAAGTCATGCCGCCTCCAACTGCCCTCTGACTGGCACTACTTACAATGTTATTATCAATGGTTACTGCATTCAATGTTAGATTTGCTCCACCAAAATATAAACCGCCACCTTTAGCTCCACCGGTTGTACCGGTGCCAGTACGAGTTACGCTATTACCAGAAATTATACAGTTTGTCATGGAAACATTAGTTGCTGCACCAATAATAGAAATACCTCCACCAGAAGCAGTGTAGGGAACAGCATTAGCATCTACTACAATTGAATTGTCACTGATTTTACAATCTGAAAAAGACACCGTGCCATTCCATACATAAACACCACCACCTTGGTCTGAGGTAGTTTTTACAAACTTGCCACCAGAAATGGTTACACCAGTAATAGTTGCATTATCGATCACCTCAAACACACGACTATCAAATGCTGCATCTGTTGTTATGGTTGTATTATTAATACCATTACCCTGAATAGTTACTCCATTGGGATCGGTTATGTCTAAATCCCCAATCTCTGATAAATCTTCATCACTGCCGACACCTTGTGGAATACTTAAAGTATATGTATCACTACCTAATACAATAATATCGGCGCCAACATTGTCATTAGCGTCCATCACCGCTTCTCGTAGTGAACAATCTCCAATATCACACGTACCTGGTGTGGGGTCGTCTGTTCTGGTTACAGTATACGTTTCCGCCTGCACCGGTGCCGCTAATACTATACTTGCACCAAATACCAGGGTAAACAACGAGATGAATTTTATGTGATTCATATTCAATATTAATGGCTTATATACTAAAATTTAGCCCTCATATAATCACGAAATGAGTCATTTTGTCAAGCCCCTAGACAGCCGCGGGCTTTTCACTTGCCATGATGGCACGAATCTTCTCTGCTTCAAATATTACAATATCATCATTATTGCTATCCTTTTTAATTGTAACCAAACCGGCATCAACTAAAGCCTGTCTGCCAACTTTTTCTGTACCGCTGGTGTATAAATAATCTTTAAGATTTAACAATGCCTCGAATGGTTTAACCACAGCTAGTTCTTTGAAATTAGGAATAACTATAAGTAACATGGCAACTAAATCTTGTTTAGATATCTTAAATCTATCTAGTTCATCAAATACATTATTTTTATGATCACCAGATTCCGTTTTGTTTTTTTCCTTTAAGTAGTCAAATAAACTATTAACGGCTTTTTTATTTTCATCCAGGGCTAAAGCTTCTATCAAATTAGTAGTTTCCTGCATATTGGCCATAGCCTGATAAATTAACTTATTGTCGTCATCCATCAGACCACATTTTATAAACCAGTCTTGCTCATAGCTAGCACGCATTGCGCGACAAACCACGGCAATATTTTCTAAACGAACTTTCATAGTATTCCAGGTATCAGGTTCGCTATTACCTTCTATCAATAAACTAGTTCCATTGCGTACTACTTCACGAAATTTAGCTGATGTGCTTTGACCAATTGAAAAAAATATTTTTTCGATCTCTGCAACTTGTTCCAGAGTGATCGCCGCAATTTCTGTAACTGGTACACTTGGAGCAATTCCTTCAACTGATTGAGCTGCTGCATCAACTGGTTCAGCTGGTGTCATTAATTCTGTCAGTTTAGTTAAGTCAATTTTATCCATTGTACCGATCCCGATTAAACCGTGCATGCGCTCACGAATTTGTGTAATCAATACTTGATCGTCTGCTTTTTTCCATTTTAAGTCTTTGGCTTGTCTGTCACCCATTAAGGCCTTAAAAGATGGATCTTTTGTCAATGCAACTAAAGCCTTACTTTGAGTGTCTTTCAAGATTTTATTAAGTTGCTCAACCATACCTACTTTATCCGCGTTGGCAAACCCTACTAAACAAGTTCTAGCCGAACGTTCAAATTGACGTCCCATGATGGCAAAGGTTATACGCATAGCCTCACGCACCTCTACCAAGGTTTTTGCATCAACTTTGCAACGCTCAATTAATTGTCCAACATTCTGAGGTACCGTTCCTTCGTCGATTAAAGTAATATCTCCAGGTTCATTTAAATTATCCGCTTCCTTAGTATGATTAAATAAATGCAATCCAGTACGTAATAAATCTGCTCGTTTTTTAGTATCTTTATTGTCTTCACGTGGTGCAATTTGATCAAACAACTCAACCATGGCACTCCAAAAGGCTTTTTCTTCATCCGGATTAAATCCATCTAACCGTCCTTCACATTCCCGTAAAAAAGTGTCTGTAATAGTTCCGGCTCTAGTATCCAAGGCTATAGCCGCAATTTTTTTTGGCACTTCGTATTCTAGTACACTAAACTTATCATTCTGATTAATTAATTTTTTCAAATCGGCTTGTTGTTTTTCAAAACGTTGTAAGAGGCGTTTGGCACGATCAACTTGCCGTTTAAGACGCGCTTTTTTCCTATCGATGGCTTTGTCATCTTGACCGTAAGGTTCTAAATCCAGACAATTATTAAATAATTCTATATCGGCTTTTAATTCAGTAATTTGCTGATTGAATTCAGAATTAGTTTGCAGGGCTTCGATGCGCTGTTTAACTGAGCCACCTCTAGGGGTACGAATAGTTAGGTTGCTCATCAATGTTTCCACTTGATTGACTCTGGCTCCAAACCAATCAACGGCATCTTGCAACGCAAAGAAACGCATGTCTTCCAGCGCCGCGGCTGCACCATCCATATTGCCATCCATTTGCTCAGCCAAAGAACTACCTTCGCTCGGATTCACCTCTTGATATATAGCTACTAAACGTTCTTTATCTGCTTCAACCCGTGTATCAACCAAATCGGCGATAATATCCCTCGCTTCGGCATGAGCTGCCAAAGTTTGTTCGTCTTTAATTTCACTAGGACGTTGCCGTTCTAAACGACCATTTCTAAAACGACGTTTAGTATCAGAATACTTAAACCCCAATATCTCCTCAGATACTAATCGAGAAAATTGATAATAGCTTAGTTCCTCCTCTTTTAATTCAACCATGGCATCACCCTCAGCGGCCGGCCGCTCGGTAGCCATATCGAAAGTCACAGCGTAAATATCCTGCTTAGCTTTTTCGAATTTAGGGTTTATCTCGCGCCGACTCTGTTTATCCCCACGCTTTTGTCTTCTTTCACCATTTGGGATATTGTTTTTAATACTTGGTTCAAATTTTTCTGGCATAAATTATGGTTTTTTAAAAATATCAGATTCATCTTTAAATAATCTATCCAGCACTTCTGTGATACGTACTGTATTAACAGTCTTTTTAACTTTTCCTTCAACAAAACCCATGTCTTGTAATGTGCCACCGGCTAGTAGTGCTTGAAAGTACTTTTCTTTTCCAGATTTTGGTAATGATGGATCTGCATCATCAAAACAACCTGCTTTCTTAAATCCTGCCATAATAGCTTCTTTTACTTCATCTTTGTCACCAAATTTTTCCCAAAAATTAATTACCATAACAGCACGATTAATTTCACTAACAATTATTTTACAGCGCAGCTCTATTGCATTTGCAAAGTCATGTTCAACAATAGGCTCCAAGCTTACCACCGACAAGTCAAAAACGTTGTCCCGTAATCTATCGAGTTGCGCCTTACGAGCTGAAGCGGCAGTGGTTTTTTTACGTTCTGCGTCAGCCTCTCTTTTTAGCTGCACCAATGCATCACTAACGCCAATGATTAACTTATCTGGTAACCGCACTAACCAAGTAAACTCTTGTAAAGCGCCAGCATGGGTTGATTGATAAGTAACAACAGCTTGTCTTAAAATAACTAAATCATCTTTTATTTTCTTTACTTCAGCAATGAAGTCAGGATTAATAGTACCATTGTTATTGATCGTATCAGGAATAATTCTTGGAATTCTTTCAAATATATCTCGATGTGTTTCTACAAACTCGACTGTTTCTAAGGCGATATCTATCGCTTGAACAGCAAGTTCATAATCATTTTTAGCCTCATCCGACATATAATCAGCAGCTGCAGCAAAGGGTGCTAATTTGGCTTTTAATGCTTCTAACTTGTTTTTGTCAGTTCTAGCTTGAACAATTTGGTCAGGTAATGTAGCTAGAGCGGTTTGTATACCATTTGAAAGTGTATCCGGTAAATGAAACAGCCATTTATTGACCTTCGACCAAGTATTAAAACTCCCTCTATTTGTATCTCGATCGACATCCTCATATTGAAAATCGGCATCAACCAATTGCTTTTCATCAATATTTTTCAAAAGTGAAAAAACTTCTGTGACTTTATCAAGTTTAGACATAACTTTCAGAACCATATCATCAGTCACTGGTGTTTTATTGGTAATGGCTTCACCGATTTTTTTCAAATCTGGTGTTGCTGCCAATATTCTATCAACGTGTTTGATTGTATTATTCATCAATACTCTTGCCTCTACTTTACGTGAAGCAATTGTACCTCGTAATTCCTGCGCTTTGGTTTGTTCGACTTGTTCGTTAATATCAGGTAATTCAGTTTCTGCTACTGTTGTTTCAGTTGGTCCAACCGACCCGGCTTTTTTTAATAAACCTATTTTCGCATTCATGTCATCAAAGGCAGTACCGGCCGATAAACCAACTTCTACTCCGGCACCACCTAAAATACTACCGGTTAACGCGTTAATGTGTTCAGTACTACCGGCGTAACCATACATTAGGTGCGTAACAACTGATCCAGCAATACCACTTAGGCCTCCAATCACGGTTGATCTAGTACGGCGGGCTTTTTGATCAGCAGTAATTTTTCTATCTAATTGTTTCTTTAAAGCCGTACCTGTCTGCTCATGCACTTGGTTTAATTTAGACTGCACTCTTTTACGTTCACTTTCAGTTAATCCATCTAGGGCTAATTCTATCGCTGCCAAGGCTTTTTCTAGGTTATCGAGCAAGTCAGTTTGTGCTTTAAAACGATTGTCTTTTCCAAATGAGATATAATCCTGTTTGTCTTTTTTACTACTATGGAGACGCTCCTGAATATCGGCTACAACCGTGTAGGCATCAATAATATTTGCTTCACTTGGATCAGCTTGTAAGGCAGTTATCACCGGTACTAAAGCCCCTTCCAACATTTCCGCTGATTTAGCTGCGGGATGTTCAATTAATCCAACGGCGGCTTCAAATTTACGCAACTTTAAGCGATCGGCTTGATTCCATTTTTCCCAATAATTTCCAGCCGCGGCTCCAATTACTCCTGCCCCGACTGCGGTCGCCGCAATTACTCCCACAGCGCTAGCTTCACTACCCATGGCAAAATGGGCACCAGCCGTGGTAGTTACACCCCAAAATGAACCAGAGGTAATAATAGTTTTGGCACCTTGAACAAACTTCGTAAAAGCTGATTTTGGTTTAGTGATATCATATGGCGCCGAACTTAACACGCCTAAGTTTTTTACTTCAGCTAATTGAGCAAGTTCAGTTTGTAAAACAAACTTTAAATGATGTTCAATGGCTTGTTTAGTTTCAGGGGTATCAATATCAATTTCTCCAACACCCCAGACAGTGAATTTTTTTCCTACTTCTAAATCAATTTGGCCAATAATTCTATCTAAACCCGTTGTAAAATGTTCATGGCTCTTTAACTGATTATATGAAATTGATCCACGCTGAAAGCCATCTAATATTGCTGAAAACTTCTTTTCTGTATCGCCGGTATCACCTACTTCGGTATACCGTTGCAATCTGCGGCACATAATAGCCACCTCCATGGCTGCAGTAATTAACTCACTAACATAGTTATCTTTTCTAAATAACTCAGTTTGTTTATCTATTACTTGATCGGTTAAATCGGTATCTAAACCGATAGGCATTTTATGACGTTCAACCGCCTTTGTTTCAATCACTGTAGCATGAGCACTAACAGATAAATGTTGTTTAACTTGATTAACTATTTTTTTAACAGCAGCATCATCTAATCCTTCGGTTTCAAACCGCGTGACAAATTTATCAACATCAACGTCGGTTTCTCTATATAATTCCTGTAAAGATGTTTTATACTCATTATCTAAGATAGTTGGTGTTACTGGAATGACAGTTTCATGAATTTTTTGTCTAAATTGTTGCCGCTCAATCATAAAACTTATTTGATGTTAAGATAATCTTCTCTGAATTGTTGGTACACCTGCAACATAATCTCTTCGTAATTTGGCACAGTTTGCAAAATGGCGGCCACTTTTCCGGTATTTTCTGGTGGCGTTAAAGCTTGCTGTAACTGAATCACTTGTTCTTCTACTAAAAAAGGCTCCAGCCGTTCAAATAAACGCTGCTCCAATTGAATGGTCAAATCCATGATCATTTTCTCACGCAATACTGGTGGTAATGTTGCACCAGGGTGAGCTTCATTTAATAATTGATCTAACAATTCATTCATATGTAATGGAACTATTTTAACACAAAAAAACCGGTTTTGTCAACCGGATTTTATTTTTTTATACACCTCTAATGTCTGCTGAGCGCACTTTTCCCAGCTAAATTGCTTAGCTTGGATTTTGCCTTTTTTTATTAAGCGCGTTCTGGTGGCTTTAGACATTACTTTATCTAGAGCATTTTGTATAGCTAATGACGAACTTGGATCTATCAACACAGCGGCTCGACCAGCCACTTCCGGTAATGATGAAACCTTTGAAGTAATTACTGGAGTACCAGATGCCATGGCTTCCACTACCGGTAAACCAAAGCCTTCATATAAAGATGGAAACACGAAAGTAATCGCACCATGTAATAAGGCTCTTTTATCTTGGGCTGAGATGTATCCGATATACCGCACGCTCCCCGCCCGCACCGCTTGAATGGCGGCATAAGTATCTGTAAACTGATGGCCCTTGCCACCGGCTAACACTAATTGCACATCTTTATAACGTTTTGGTTTACGCCGCACTAAGGCATCGAAGGCTTGAATCATACCGGCGATATTTTTCCGTGGTTCGAGTGTGCCAACATAAAAAAAGTATTTTTCTTTTAAATGAAAAGATTTACGCACCGCATGGATGGTTAATTTGCTAGGTGACTTTACTGTTTCATACCCTTCTGGAACGACTATAATTTTTTCCTGAGAAATCTGGAATTGTTTAATAACATCATGCGCGGTGGATTGCGACACAGCAATAATCTGTTTGGCTTTACGTAAACTGCGCGGCACCAAAACTTTTACCGAAAAATCTTGTTTGTCAGGAAACCATTCGGGATGTTGGTAAATGGCTAAATCATGCACCGTCACAACCGCCGGTTTATTGTATTGTAATGGCAAAACATTGGCCGGTGAATGAAAGACATCTAATTTAGCTTGATTAATAATGCGTGTTACTAACACATGAGAATAGGCTAAAGGGAGATATTTTTTATATTCAGACAATGGAAATTGTATGAGTTGAACATTTTTACGTTTAAACTCCAACACAGAAGTTGAGCGGTGATCATAAAACAACACATACTGATTGGTTTTATCCAATTTCAACAAGTACTTCACTAAATAATAAGTATAGTGACCAACGCCGGCTTGTTCGCCAATTCCCGGATTTAATATTGTCCGACAATCAATCCCAATTCTCATATCCCCCTAATATTATTTTACATGTGTTCCGGCGCGGTAATACCCATTAATTTTAAAGCATTATTTAAAATAATTTTAGTGGCTTGAGCCAACTGATAACGGCTCAGATTAACCGTACCGTCTTCTTCAATCACGCGACCAACACTGTAAAATCTATGAAAAGCCCGGGCCAATTCTAAGGCGTACTGGGGTAATTTATGTATATAATAGGTGTGGCTAATATCTTCAACTAGTTCCGGCCATTGAAATAACAATTTGGTTAAAGTTTCTTCGGCAGCACTGGTTAAGGTAATAGGTGCGGGCTGATGCTGACCAGCCTTGGCTAATAAACTACACAACCGAGCATGCGCATATTGCACATAAAACACGGGGTTATTATCGGAGCGTTCCCGCGCTAAGTTTAAATCAAAATCCATATGCGTGTTGGAATCGTACATTAAGAAAAACCAACGTGTTACATCTAGACCGATCTCCTCAACTAATTCTTCTAAAGTAACAAATGTACCTTGCCGTTTGGACATGCGCATTTCTTTACCATTAAACATTAAGCGCACCAGCTGCACAAAAATAACATCCAATTTGCCGGCGTAACCCAACGCGGCCAGCACGGCCTGAATGCGACCTTCATAGCCATGATGATCAGCGCCTAAATACCAAATGGCCTGTTCAAATTGCCGGTCTTTGAATTTGTCGATTAAATATAAAATATCAGAAAAAAAGTAAGTGGTCTCACCATTGGCTTTAAATATTACTCGATCTTTATCATCCCCAAATTTAGTCGTAGCAATAAAGGTGGCGCCATCAGACACATACAAGATTCCCAATTGGTCTAATAATTGTTTAGCGGCGGCTATTTTTTTATCATCATATAAACTCCGTTCTGATTTCCAGACATCATAATGAATGTGTAATTTATCGGTGACAAAAGTTTTTATTTGCTTAACCATTTCGGCCAGTGCCCATTCTCTTACTTCTTGGCGCATTTCCGCCATTGGTTTGTTGGTCAATTTTATTCGCCCCGCTAACTCTTTAACATATTCACCTTTATAGAGTTCATCTGGATAATCAACGTTCAAACCCTGCAGTTGCATATACCGGCGTAAAACTGATTCAGCTAAGTTATCGAGTTGTTTACCGAAATCATTGATGTAGTATTCAGAGGTGACATCATAACTGCAAGCGCGCAACACCTGCACTAAGGCATCACCAGTAAAACCAGCGCGACCATTACCGAGATGAATTGGGCCGGTTGGGTTCGCCGATAAAAACTCCACCATGATTTTTTTCGGATGGCCGTTTACCACACCACTAGTGTTGGTGCCGAATTTTTCACCTTGTTCCAAAATTAACCGCAATCCTCCAGCTAGAAAAGTATTATTTACAAAAAAGTTTATAAAACCGGGCTGGACGACTTCGATTTTATCAATCCCGTCACGATCAATGACGTCACATAATTCCTGGCCGATTTCCATTGGGCTACGCTTTAACACCTTGGCTAATTTCATCGCCACGTTGCTCGAGTAATCACCCTGGCTCGCATGGGTGGGATACACTACTTCAATTACAAAATCGTTTACCCCCAAAGTAGCAATCGCCTTTTGCATCTTATCTATAATCACGCTTTTCATTCCGCCTAGTATAGCCTATTATGTAGACCTATGCCAACTCTTGCTAGCACAGCACATTTACGATCAAATTTCAACGTTTTGGAAGATTACGAGGTTGGTTTAGTATTAACTGGCGCTGAGGTAAAAAGCTGTAAATTGGGTCATGTCAAACTACAAGGTGCTTACATTGCTTATGAAAACGGCGGCTTTTGGCTAAAAAAGGCTCTGATTAGCCCTTACCAGATTCTTAACCAACGTGGTTACGATCCGATGCGGTCACGCCAAGTATTGCTGCATCGTCACCAAATGAAGTCTTTAATTGGCCAAGTGGCCAAGCCAGGCTTGACATTGCTGCCGGAAAGTTTGTATACTACGAGGCATCTCGTAAAATTAAAAATGGTTTTAGCCCGCGGAAAAAAGAAGTACGACAAGCGCGCTGACATCAAAAAACGAGACGTTAATCGCCAAATCGCCCGTGCTCTTCGACAAAAGATATAAGCCTTCACTCTCACTCTCTAAACACTTAAACTAAACCGCCAGGTTTAGTAGGAGGGCCTGCCCTCCGAAGCTCGGAGCGCAGCGTAGAGCGTAGGAGGGGATGCTTATATTCGATAATTTTACCAACGTACATTAGCTAGTGATGTCGGATGTCATCTAATACATCCATCGTATAAGTGCAAACTTCATACAAAAAGTAAAAGCGGCTTTCATGCCTGCTTTTGCTCCTGCTATTGCCTAAAAACAGTAGCCGTCCGCCAGTTTGATACCTCATAGGGCTGAACGGATGCAAACTCATGAGGCATAGCCGCACCGGCTGACCGGTGCCGGCCGTACTAAAGATCAGATCGAGCAGCAGGGTTGTGCACGGTGCTGAACTGCCACTCTAAACCAAACCATTGTGCTAGGCTAGTAGACGATGTATCGCGGTAAGATTAGACGCGGGTGTAATTCCCGCCATCTCCACAAGCCAAACTAATTAGTAACAAAAAACCTGTATTTCAAAAAAAGAATTTCGTATCAATGAACAAATCCGCGCACCACAAGTCCGCGTCATTGATCAAGCCGGTACCGTCCTTGGTGTTATGAGTGCAGCTGAAGCGATCCGTTTAGCTCATGAACGAGAACTAGATTTAGTTGAAGTCTCTCCAGTGGCTAATCCACCTGTCTGTAAGATAGTCAATTATGGACAATTACGTTACGAGGCCAACAAGAAAGAACGTAAACAACGGGTTAAACAGAAGAAAACTGAGGTGAAAGGTATTCGTTTATCGACTACCATTGGCGAACATGACGTCTCGGTGCGAGTGAATCAAGCCAAAAAGTTTCTGGCTGAAGGCAATAAAGTCCAAATTGAGTTGCTCTTGCGCGGTCGGCAGAAAGCTCATCCTGATATCGGTAAAGATGTTATTCTCAAATTCATGAACCATTTACTCGATGTCGCCACAATAGAAAGTAATGTCAGCTTGCAAGGTGGTAAAGTATCTGCTATCCTCATGCCGAAGAAATAATTGAATCACACGTTTATAATTTAGTTAATGTATGAAGAAACTTAAGACCATCAAAAGTATCAGCAAACGGATCAAAGTCAGTGGGGGTAAAAAGAAACGCCTGATTTTACGCACCCCGGGGCAAGATCACTTTAATTCACGCGAAAGTGGCAAAACCACCCGCAATAAACGTCGTGATTTTGAAATCTCCAAGGTGTTCCACCGCACTATTCGCCGGTCTCTCACTCAATAATTAATTTATATTTGAATCAATATGCCACGCGTAAAAAGAGGTGTTGCTCATGTCAAACGCCGCCACAATCTATTAAAAAGAGCTAAGGGTTTTAAATGGGGTCGAAAAAACCGCATTCGTTTAGCTAAAACCGCTGTTACTCGAGCTGGTGTTAATGCCTATCGTGGACGCCGTCAGAAAAAACGTTTAATGAAAGCCAATTGGGCCGTGAGTATTAATGCCGGTAGTCGTCCACTCGGTATCACCTATAGCCGACTCCGCGCTAAATTACGCGAACAAAAAATTGAGTTAGATCGTAAAAGTATGAGTGAATTAGCCAAGCGCTTCCCGGCCGTATTTGAGAAGTTAGTGCAATCACTCTGACTCTAAAAAAGTTTCTCCACCACTTATATCCAGAAGAGTGGGTCGTAGCCATCACCTTTACGGTGGTGGCTATTGTTTTTGCCCTATCCCCTTTGCCGCTACGGTGGTGGGATGATGGTTTAAAGTTTATTTTTTTTGAACGCTTTGTGTTTGCTTCATTCGTTTTCGCTATAGTTTACTATCTGTGGTACTACCGTACGACATCACTTCATAAAAGTTTTATCTTCAGTTTGCGTGTGTGGTTAGTGTTTTATCTGACCTTGGTGATTCATTTTAATCTAAAAATCAATGTTAGTATTTGGCAGAATATTTTATATGATGCTTGGTTTCATCAAGTTGATTTATGGATGACACCAATTAGTAGTATTTTAGAATCTTGGCACCCGTTAGTTGATAAGGTGTTTGACACTGCCCCCTGGTATGCCACATTATTTGAGTTTTGCTTCTTGGGTACATTTTTAGTTTTAAGTTTAAAAAGTAAACGCGGCTTTCACTTAATGTTTTGCTCTACCATCATTGTTTTATTACTTGGTAGCCTGGGTTATGTGTTGTTTCCGGCGGTTGGACCATTTTTATACGACACACCGGCTTCACCTCATATGCGCGCTGTCTTGAGTGCGATGTATCAACAATATTATGCCTATGTCTCGAGTCATGGCCAGGTTTATTCTCCCGATTATTTAATCAATGGTTTAGCGGCTATGCCCAGTTTACATATTGCTAACATTTTAATTTTTTCTTTTTTCATTTATCATTATATTAGGCCACTGAGTATTGTGTATATTCCATTAACGGTGTTCATTTTCTTGGAAGCCACTTATACCAAATTTCATTATTGGACAGATTTAATGGTCGGCATTCCTTTGGCTGGTTTAGCAATTATTATTACTTATTGGTTATATGCTATCTACGATCGCGCACTACTGCCAACTCGTCACCACCGCTAATCAACACATTAATTTAATATCCCGTAAAGATATTAATAATCTTTACGCCCATCATGTGTTGCCGAGTAAATTATTCATAGATTTAAAACGGGTTCAATCTGGCGATAACATTCTAGATATTGGTAGTGGGGGTGGTTTTCCTGGCATGATAATTGCTTTGTTAGATTCAACCATTCAGGTAACACTGACTGACAGTATTAAAAAGAAAACTGATTTTTTACAGCTGTGTGTTGAAAAACTTAATTTAAAAAATGTCACTGTGTATCATGGTCGGGTAGAAAGCATGCCCAGTGAATTTAAGCATAAATACGATCATGTCACCGCCCGAGCCGTGGCACCATTAGCCACTCTTTGGCGCTATGCTCAACCTTTATTAAAACCAGCTGGTACATTAGAAGCCATGAAAGGCACATCTGATCCAATTCCAACCCATTTAAAACACACCGTTATCCCCTGTCCCGGGTATGATAATACAGTTATTGTGTCGGTTCAGTCTTAAAATATTTTTTACCCTGCAAATGTGTCGGCAAATTTGCTTCACCAGAGGCTTGACCATAACCAAATTGTTTCATTAAAGCGGTTGGGGCATTACGTAAATGCATGGGCACCGGGGAATTAGGTGTATCTTTAATATCTGTTTCAATCATTTTAGCGGCTTGGTAAACAGCCCGGGATTTTTTCGCCTGGGCACAATAGGCCACGGCTTGAAAAATGGCATACTGCCCTTCCGGTATACCCAACGCATGCACTGTTTGGTAGGCAGACTGACACACCACTAAAGCCTGGGGGTCGGCATTACCAATATCCTCCGAGGCAAACTCTACCACGCGCCGCATAATGTATAGCGGATCTTCCCCGGCAAACACCATGCGCCCACACCAATACAACGCGGCATTCACATCATTAGCCCGCATGGTTTTATGGAGAGCCGAAATAATATTGTAATGTTCCTCGCCGGTTTTATCGTAGCGCAGGGCAATTTTTTCGAGAATCCCTTTTACATCTAGGGTTGTAATTTTAGCCACATCCGGAAATGATTGTTGTAATAATTCAATAGTATTCAACGCCACCCGTCCATCACCGTCGGAAATATTCACGATCAATTTAATAATGTCCGGTTGTAGAGACATGCCATGGCATGTCTCTACAACGGCATGTTGTACCATTTTTATTAAATCAACGTTGTTTAATTTTTCAAACACCACCACCTGACACCGCGATAACAACGCCGAATTTAATTCAAATGATGGATTCTCCGTGGTGGCACCAATCAAGGTTACTGTCCCCTGCTCAATGTGTGGCAACAAAGCATCTTGTTGGCTTTTGTTCCAACGATGAATTTCATCTACAAACAAAATGGTTTTTTGAGCATGCAATAATTGATCCGTCTTGGCTTGAGCAATCACGTCACGTAAATCTTTCACCCCAGACGTGACCGCCGATAACGAAATAAACTTAGCTTTGGATGCTTCGGCAATAATGTGCGCTAAAGTCGTTTTACCGGTGCCCGATGGACCCCAAAAGATTAAGGACACCAAATGATCTTGTTCGATCATGCGTCGAATCATGCCATTCGGCCCGACTAATTTTGGCTGACCTAAAAAATTAGCCAGAGTCTGTGGCCGCAACCGTTCGGCTAAGGGTTGGTTTAACTTTGTGTTGTGGGTAAAGAGGGTATCCATAATCTACCAATAGTAATATCGTCTCTATTTTTTCCCCATTTTTTAAGGTTGCTAGATAAATCGCCTGATAAAACTGTCGGCGGTAACTCGTGTAAGTTTTTACCAATATTGTTTTTTATGCCATCACTGGACTGTACCAAATACAATGGTGCGCCCGGGTGTTGTTGTCTAATGTCTGCTAATGAGGTAACCATCACTTCATGTTGCTGGCCATGTGCTGTCCGACGAAAAATCCCTCTAGTCCAGTCAGTCTTTACTACAATATCTGGTTGCTCCCGGCCTATAACGGGTGGCCGCAAATTATACACTTGATCGTCTGCCACTATCACCTGCTGACCATCACCAATATCAATTGTTACTAAACTATCCAACTTAGGCAAATACCGCGTGGCCAATACAGTAGTAGATCCTTGACCTTCCATCGTGTTCAAACAAGTTGCTATAGCGCTCGACACCTGCGCTGTCACGTACTCTGCTACAGCTTGCGCCGTAGTTAATGTATCTGGCAGCGAGGCTAAAACTTGCTCAGCGGTTAAGCTCACCAGTCGCGCGGCTTCGAAAGAATTATTCCTCGGCGTAGACACACCGTCAGCTAGCGTTAAACTGCCATGTACTCGATCGGCTCGAATTACATCCTGGCCAAATTTGCCCAATAAGTATTTATTCCATTCCGGATCACGTCTGGATTTTGCTAACCCGGCTGTCTCAATGGTAAATGTTTCCAGCGGTTGTTTTAGTTCAACTTGGGGTAATCGGCTTAACATTTGATCTGCTTCACTAACAACTTCGGTAATACGCCCAGTTAATTCGGCAGTGATGCGCTCTGCACTGAAATGTTCTAATTGATCGGTTAACTGTTCGAGTAACTGTTGGGCTTGCAGTAATTTATCCGGCTGACTTTTTTCTTTTAATATCCACTGTCGCGCGCGTTCAAAGCGAGCTTGCCAGGTATCAGGGGCTGCCCGGAGCAAACGCTGACGCTCAGCTAGTTGCCACACTAAGTCTTTGGCATGCGCTAATAACTGCTCATGATTGGTATCAATCTGTCTTTCAAATTTTTCTGTCATATTTGTGTCACTAATTGGCCACAGGCGGCGGCAATATCTAACCCACGGGAATACCGGATGGTCGTAGAAATGTCGGAAGATTGCAGGATGTGTTGGAATTGCTCGAGATGTTCTTGGGAGGAACGTTGGAGTGAGGCAGTAGTTTGGTTCCAAGGAATCAGATTCACTTTTATTTGATGTTTTAAAGGCACAAACATTTTTACTAGGGCTTTGGCTTCACTCGGCATATCATTTACATTTAACAGCATGACATATTCCAGTGTGACATGATGACGACGATTATGTTTGGCGGCTAAGTATTCCTCAATCCCAGTTTTGATTTGTTTAATAGTTTGGTGTTTATGACTGGGCACAATTTTAGCGCGCGTCGCATCCGTGCCAGCGTGCAAAGATACAGCCAAACGCACATCAGGAAAATCTGGGTCAGCTAATAATTGTTTTAACGAACCAGGAAAAGCTACGGTAGAAATTACAATTCTGGTTTTACCAATGCAAAAATCTTGCAGCAAGATATTGATCGCTTCTTGCACAGCCGTGATATTAGCCAATGGTTCACCCATACCCATAAACACGACATTGGTAATTGGTTCAGTGAAGTTGAATTTCCAATAACGTACTTGGTCAATAATTTCATCGGTGGTTAAGTTGCGTTTTAACCCCATCGTACCGGTGGCACAAAACGTACAACCCATGCCACAACCCACTTGTGAAGATACACACACGGTGCGCGTACCACGAGAGTTCTGCATATACACCGATTCAATTTTTTGCCCATCGTGTAAAGTAATGATCGCTTTTTTAGTATCATCTTGATCTGAAGAAAATACTTTTATGGTTGTTAATGATGACCAGGGAAAAGTATGAGCCAATTCTTCACGTAAAGTTTTTGATAAAGTAGTGACATGTTCCCAATCCGGTTGCGTAAACCAAGCCAAACGCACTTGATCAATGCGGTAGCGCGGTTGTGCCTGATCAACTAAATACTGACTGATTTGATTTAAGACTGTCTCCATCATGCTATACTAATGAAATGTCGCGAAAAAAGCTAGCTAAATTCGCTGAATTATCTAATTTTCCTCATGTTTTTGAGAAACCAGATCAGATGCCGACCTGGCCAACTCCTTTAATTGTTGAATTAGGCTGTGGTTACGGTGAGTATACTCTAGCCCTGGCTCAGCGTTATCCGGTTAACCATTATGTGGGTATGGATATTCAAGGGGAACGCTTATGGCGTGGTGCGACCGCCAGTGAAACTTTGCATTTAAACAATGTCTGGTGGTTACGCGGCTTTGTGGATCACTTACCACAATATTTTGCTCCACAAACTATTACTGAAATTTGGTTAACCTTTCCTGATCCGCACCCTAAAAAAGGTGGCACCAGAAAACGTTTGACTAATCCTCGTTTTTTAGAATTTTATAAACAACTGCTAGTCCCGGGTGGTCGCTGTCATCTTAAAACTGATTCTGATCAATTATTTAATTATTCACAAGACAGTATTGTAGCATCAGGCGGCGTAATTGATGGCTACACCGGGCCGGATTTGGATATCATAACGCGGTATGAGAAAAAACACCGCGCGCTGGGTGCTGCTATCCATTACGTTACCTGGCACTGGCCAGAGTACACCTCCCCAACCCCCCGCCTTGCCGGCGTGGCAGGTCCTATTCTAGGAGGGAGTAAGAAATAATCTGTTTCTTTATTTAACCCTTCCTACAATAGGAAGGGTGCCTGAGTCTTCGAAGGCGGGATGGTGTTCTGAGGTTCAAGACTATTGGTTGACAAAACCTAAAAAATATCGTATCTTTCCGGCTATGATCTCGGATATAAAACAACAAGCCCTCGAGGCTTATAAAAAATATCATGCCCTAATCCAACAATTAGGCAGTGAACAAAAAAAACAACTGCACGACATGATTACTAAACTAGAACAAGAAAAATTAGCCGCCATTCAGAAACAAATTGATCAATCATAAACATAAATAATATATTATGGGACAAGCATTGGAAAAACCAGGTCATCAACTAGAAAAAGGTAGAAGTGAACCAAAAATTGATCCAGTTAAAGACACTCAAGAATTCTTAGTGAAAGTTTGGAATGCCAGTGGAGCCGCCATTAAGCAAGAAATTGATGAACCAGCTAAACCATTATTAGATGCAATTGGTCGATCGGATCAAACCGGTGAAGTTACTAAAGCTGCCCAGGCTGTTCATACAAATATTGAACAACAAGCTGAATTAGATCAACAGGGTTTATTAAAAGAACTGCATAAACAACAAGAATATTTAAAAGACCCTGCCCTGGTTACACCTAAACCACCGGAGCCAAAACCAACTGTATCAGTGGATGGAATTAAGCCTGCTCCTGCTCGGCAATAGCCAAGAGACGATTATATTTAGCGACACGATCACTCCGTGATAACGAACCGGTTTTGATATACTCAGCATTTACCGCGACGGCTAAATCGGCAATGGTGGTATCTTCGGTTTCACCGGAGCGATGCGATACCACTACAGTGTAACCATGAGTTTGCGCCAAGCGAATCGTATCAATGGTTTCGGATAAACTGCCAATTTGGTTTACTTTAATTAAAATGGCATTACCAACTTGACGCTCGATACCCAGTTGTAATCTCTCCACATTAGTGACGAATAAATCATCCCCCACTAACAAAATAGTTTTACCTAATTTTTTAGTTAAGTCTTGCCAGTTCGACCAATCATCTTCCGCTAAACCATCCTCTATGGAAATAATATGATATTGGTTTACCCAGGTTTGGTAAAGTTGCATGAGTGCAGCAGGACTGAGTGATTTTTTATCAACGGTGTAAGTACCTTTAGAATCATAAAATTCTGACGAGGCAGGATCAAGGGCGATTTTAATATCCTTACCAAAAGTGTAACCGGCTAATTTAGTCGCCGCCGCAATGGCTTGTAAGGCAGATTCGTTACTTTTTAAGTATGGGGCAAAACCACCTTCATCACCCACACTGGTTGATAATTTCTGTTCATGTAAATACTTTTTTAGGGCATGAAACACTTCTGAACCTTGCCGAATTCTTTCCGAAAATAGCTTGGCTTGGGGCACAATCATGAATTCTTGAAACTCCAAACCGTTATCTGAATGCTTACCACCATTTAAAATGTTCATCATTGGGTGAGGTAATGACCAACCCTTAAGTGGCAAACGATAAAGTTTACGAATATGTTTATAAAAGGGTGTACCAGTAGCATCGGCACCTACTCGTGCCGCGGCTAGTGACACGGCTAATATGGCATTGGCTCCCAACTTTTTTTTATTTTTAGTACCATCTAACTTTAACATCATCTCATCTAACGCCCGATGTTGCAAAACATCTTGTCCCACTAATTTCTTAGCAATAATCGTATTAACATTTTTTACGGCTTTTAACACACCATTACCACCGTACCGTTTTTTATTACCATCGCGTAATTCGACCGCTTCATGTACACCAGTCGACGCACCGGATGGCACCATCGCCTCAGCGGAATAACCATTTCTTAGTGTGACTCGCGCTGCTACAGTTGGATTACCCCGTGAATCTAGTACTTCACGAGCCTGAATCGATTTGATAATTAGTTTAGACATATAATTCCTGGTAGTTGTTTACCTTCTAAGAACTCTAACATAGCACCTCCGCCGGTAGAAATAAAGGAGACTTTATCGGCTAAGCCGGCTTGGTGGACAGCACTGACGGTTTCACCGCCACCTAATACAGAATAGGCACCACTGGCTACTACCGCTTTGGCCATACCTAAAGTGCCAGCGGCAAACTCGGGTTGCTCAAACATACCCATCGGGCCATTCCAGATAATGGTTTTAGCACCCGACAGGGCTTGAGTGTAAGCCTGCACTGTGTTCGGTCCGATATCCAAAATACGGTCTTGTTTATCCCACACCACATCACTGGGTAACATGATCTTGTCAGAGATTAAACTTTTAACTGTATTTATTAAATCTGGTTCAACTAATGATTTTTTAACATCATAACCTTGGGCTAACATCATAGTGTTAGCCAGTGCCCCACCTAATAATAGTTTATCAACTTTGGGTAAAAGGTTTTTAATTAAAGCTAACTTGGTAGAAATCTTGGCGCCACCAATAATGGCAATCACTGGATGCTCTGGTGTATTTAAAACTTTGGATAATTCTTCCACCTCACGTTGCATCAATAAACCGGCGGCATGAGGTAGATATTGAGCCACACCAGCCGTGGAGGCATGCGCGCGATGAGCGGCACCGAAAGCATCGTTCACATACACTTCGCCTAAACTAGCCAATTGTTTAGCAAACACCGGATCATTGGTTTCCTCTCCTGGATAAAAGCGAATATTTTCTAAGAGCATCACTTCACCAGCTGACATAGCCGTAATGGCCGATTTGACGATTGGACTAATCAACTCTGGTGTATACAGCACTTGTACGCCTAACACTTGGCTGATTGTTTCCACAATCGGAGTGAAGCGCATAGTTTCTACCACCTGCCCTTTCGGCCGACCAAAATGAGCCATGAGTACAATTTTGGCACCATGCTCACGTAAATAATTTACCGTCGGAATGGTTTCTGTAATGCGCGCCGTGTCGGCCACTTTACCCGTCTCATCGACTGGTACGTTGTAATCCACCCGCAGTAAGACGATTTTGTTTTGGAGATCTAGGTTGTTTAGTGTATTCATAATGGTTGAGACCTCGCCCCCACCCTTCAACTCGCCGGGCTCGCTCAGGGCACCCCCTCTCCTTCTGAAGGAGAGGGGGACGGGGGGAGAGGTCTAATTAATTAATTGTATACGCTCCATCTTTTGTGCCGCGTTGGCCGTCGGAATTTTCGATGGTGACATTATAAGAGCCGCGGGGCATTTTGCCAAATGGTATGACCACACTAATTTCTGTAGCCGAGTTTACATAAGTAGCATTGGCTTTGTAATCACCAAAATACGCCGTGGCGCCATGTCTAAAATTAATACCAGTGATCCGCAAGGCTTTAGTTTCACCACTACTGGTGGCTGCACTATTTGATGATGGTGCTACACTGGCAACGGCCGGAGCCGGTAACGTGTACGGAAGATCTATGCCGTCACCTAAATCAATTTTCCGAATCAAATCATTCATACTATCGGCCACTAATAAATTATTCCCCTTGCGCACTAAACCAACCGGATTATCAAATTGGGCATGCACCCGATCACCATTTATATAGCCACGGTTACCGTCACCCGCTACCAGTTTAGTAACCCCATCCGCTAGATCAGCCACGCGTATCATGTGCGTGCCGGCTTCGGAAAAAAAGATGTGTCCACGATTATAATACACCTCCACTGGTAAGTTTAAATACGCCTCAGCAAATTTGCCATCCAGATATCCCGGTCGAGTTGGACTACCGGTTAGGGTCGTAACTTGCCCATCGCTTAGACGAATTTTACGAATGGCATCATTGTTTCTATCAGCCACATAGAGATAATTATCACCGTTATCGATGGTTAAACTAATCGGCACATTAAATAAAGCGCTACTACCGGTACCATCTTTATAACCATAGGTTTGGGCTTTACCGGCCACTAATTTGGTGTGGCCTTTATTTCTACCATATAATGTCACCCGTCGAATGACTTGATTACCGGTATCGGCCACATAAGCGTATTTACCATTACTATCTATTACTATGCCGCCCGGTCGAGAAAAATAGGCACAAAATTTCTTCCCCACATCAAATTCATTCGGGCACGCTACCCCTTCTTGGTAACCATTATTATCACTACCGGTGGCATTAACATCACCGGCACCGGTTAAATATGACACACTTTTATCGGCAATATTTACCTCACGCAACCGATTATTATTGCGATCAATCACATAAAGTTTTGTTCCATCTGGAGAAACCGCTAAAGATAAGGCGTCAGACAAACGACCGTTTTCACCAACGAAAGCCGTATCATCGTTGGGTGGATAATTATCAATGGTGCTACCCACTAAGGGACGAATGGCTTTATCGGCCGTGGTGATATATTTTACCTTATTGTTTTCCGTATAATACAATTTGGTTTTATCTTTGGTGATAATAATATCTTTTGGCCGACCCGGTAAACCGTTGGTACCATTTTTGTTATGAAACCGATCTTTACCGGCAAAATGTACCACGTCAGTAAAATTACTCAACGATAAGCGCACAATTTCACTGGTACCGGTGGCGGCAATAAATAAATAGTCACCGTAGCGTGTTAAACTGGTGGGATAGTTAAAAGCAAATTCAAAAGAATCTTTAAACTCTAAATAAATGGTACAAGTTCCCGTTGACCCGGTTGAATCATTTTGATCAACCAGACGAATTTTACCAGCATCACCGGTATTTTGAATCGGCAAATCGCGATCATAGGTATTACCCGGATCACCCGTACCGTCAGTTACATAAATATCATCCGCACTGAGGCTATCACCCTCCACCACTGTTAACCCCCATAAGTTTTCAAAACCGGATGACAAACAGGTGCTATTATTTTTTCCTGAACTGCCTTTTTGCCCGGCTATGATTGTTTGGCTACCAGAAGATAACTCTACTCGCACCAAAGTATAATCCAAACTATTAGCGATATAAGCGTAATCACCACTCGTTCTAACATAGAATTTTTTTGGCCCATTTAAACTACTCGTGATGGTACGTTGACTGGAACCATCTAGGTTCATGCTGATAAATTTATCAGCGGCATAGTCGGTAACATACAATTTAGTCCCCCGCACCATCAACCCTTCCGGCCGATTCAAATCACTGGCAATGGTTGTGGTAGTGCCATTCGAAAATTTCTTAATCTTGCCGTTGCCGGCATCAGCGATATACAAATTTCCTGAGGTATCGCGAGCGATGGCCGCTGGATGACCAAATTTTGTTTGACTGGCACTGCCCACGGTATCACCATAACCACCAGCGCCAACTACCGTACTGACAATACCGGATGAATCAATTTTTCTAACAACTCCATTAAAAGTATCGGCGATATAAAAATTGCCGGCGCCATCACTAAGGATATCTTCCGGAAAATCAAAATAAGCGTCCGTACGGAAACTGCCATCACCGGAGATTAGTTTACCAGCATAAGTGGTGGTATCACCGAAAGCCGCCTGGGTGGGGAGAGGAAAAGAATAAAGAATTAAGAATAATGAAGTAAGAATGAAGAATTTAAACATGCAGGGAGTATAACATATTTTATAATACCAGGTAGGTCAAATGGATCGCTGAAAAGATGAAGGAGATGAAAACGCTGAAATTAAACCCTGAAATCAAGTAGAGACGTTGCATACAACGTCTCTACCGGGTGTTCTTACCTGTTATTTTTGTTATTAAATTTATTGTTCATAAGTTTCTTCGCTGCTCGATCAAAATCAGATATATAATTTTTGTCTTGTTTTTTACGATATTTTTCGTATTCGCTTTCTGCAGAAACTACTGCTACTTCATGACTAATTTTTCCATTGTCTTCTAAAATATTCCTTTCATTAAATCGTCTTTCACTACTTCTAATATCTCTGATGCGAGCCAGTTGTTCTTCAAAATAATCTTGACCAAAAATAGTATTTGGGTTTTTTAATCGTTCATCGTCCATGGTAAAACCCTTGATGATATATTCTTTGAGACGTTCAGTCGCCCAAATTCTAAAATTAGTGGCCATGACACTGTTTACTCTGTATCCAACAGATATAATCGCATCTAAATTATAAAACTCAACATCCCTTGTTACTTGTCTTTTGCCTTCATTTTGAACCTGTGCAATTTTTGCACAGGTTGCTACTTTATTAAGCTCACCCTCCTTAAATATATTTTGTAGATGCTTAGTAATAACACTTCTTTCTACTCCGAATAACTTGGCTATCTTCATTTGTGTCAGCCAGATATTCTCATCATGCAAAAATATCTCCACCTTAACTTTGCCATTTGGCGTAGTGTATAATAAAAACTTCGAAAAGGTGTTTTGTTTAATAATCTGCTTGTTGTTTTTCATAATCTGATAATAAAAGCGTCCCCAATCACTTTGGCAACGCTTTATGCTGGTGATAATAAGGTATTTTTTTGTTGTTGTCAAATTGAACTGTACCAACACAGGTAGAGACGCGATTAATCGCGTCTCTACCTGTGTTGGTACAGTTATTTTGTATACGAAAAAAGGCTCGAGATGGATGTATGGGTGGCGGCGACGACAACGCGTCAAGCCTACCACACCTATCCAAATCGAGCCTTACTACTCTTTGATCACCAGCGCCACTCCGGTGGCAGGTGATCGTCAACCGGGAAAAGCCAGAGGAACCAGTCTGGCATTTCCCACGCGTGATTCAACCCCATGGCGTGCAGCACCATGTGGTCGAACCACACTGCGTTCCATCCGTCGGACACGTACGGTCCGACGAAGAACGCCCACAGGCCGACCACGATCACCGTCGACACGGTGGCCGGCCCGGTTCCCTTCCCAAACGACCTCTCACCCATGTGGGGAAAGAGGAAGATCAGGATCCAGCTGGCGGGGCAGTGATACAGCCGCCAACAGGTATCCCCGACCTTCACCCAGTTGTTCCCCAACAGGTGGAGGAACCCGATGCCCCCGGTCGCCATCAGCACCATGACGGCGGTGACCACGAGCATGAAGAGGACATCCGCGTCCTCCGGCCCGTGGGAGTGGGCATCCGGGTACTTTTTCCTGGCGGCGTTGATGATCAACACCACCAGGATTGCCAGGACGGTGCCTGGCCACTGGAGTCGCTCGACCACCTCTGGGTCGGCGAGTGGGGTCCCGTATCCCCACTCCCACACCCACGGCCCGAGCCAGACGACCGCCACGAGCGCGGCGGCCGCGACCCACACCTTGGGGTGGTACCCCAGGGTGAGCCAGTTGGGGAGGAAGGGCTCGTGATGAGCCTCCTCCTTCCCACCGGCGTGGGCGGCGGGGTCGTCAGTTCCACTGTACATAATTGAGCGCACGATCGCGACCCCGATAATAGTCATCAAGAACGGAACCAGAATCGCAAGAGCCGTAGTGAGACTCATGAAATCTCCCTGTAGAGACGTCCCGGCGGGACGTCTCTACAATTTGTTGTTTGAATTGTTGTTTGTTGAAACACGAATGTCGGCGAACCACAGTAATGACTATGGCTCAAACCGACGAGAAACTGGCGTGATATCTTTTACGAGCCACACGCTAATGGCTCGGGCTGGCTAGGTGGACTTCTTGCCACCACCGATACCGGGCGCGAACCCGACAGCGGAAGCTACTCCAAGCAGGGCGGCCATATCCGTCCCCTGAATGAAGTAAAACTTCGCCAGCTCCTTGACCACGTCACCTCTGACCTTTTCGTCAGAGAGTTTGGCGGTGTCAAGGAAGGCTTCCATTTCCGCCATTCGAGTCTGGCGGAGAATGTCGGCCTTAGCCTTGGCCACGGTCTGCTGGATGAAGACCGTGAGCCTCTCATCACTCACCTGCCGGATGTTGTCCGGCAGATCCACGTCCTTGAGCCGCAACTCAATAACGTGGATACCAACTTCGTGCATGTGGTGCACGAAGTGGTCCAAGTGATTCCCCACCTCGGCCGGGATGTCCGAGATGGGCTCATCCCCCGGGGCGAGCGGGGTACGAGGACGACGCGGAGCACCACGACGAGCGAACTCGTAGAGGTGCCCCGTCAAGCCATACAGCCACGTCCCCACCGAACCGGCGAGGGCCTGCCCGAGAATCTCCGCCGCGTGTTCAAGCTGGTGATCCAGCGAGTCCACGTGGAAAAGATAAGGCAGACCGACGGCCCGCAGGGACACGCCGATCTTCAGCCGGATTTCCGGACCGGCCATGCTCGTGGGCACGAACCCAACGATCATGTCCACATCCGGAATGACCTGCAAGGTCCCGTACTCCCCGGGGCGCGGGGCGTCGGGCTGCTTGTGATCACCATGACCGCCGGCAGCGTGTCCGTTGCCGCCGTTGCCATGGTTCCGATTGAAGATCTCTGCCACCATCAGTTCCGGGATGGCGAACCCCGGAACTCCCCCAAAGAACGCACCAGGGAGAATCCACTGGGCGTCGTTGAGGAACGGGCGTGGATCCATCCTGGGATTGTCCAGGATGGTTGGATCCGCATGGTGGGCTCCGTGTGCCACCAATGCGGGGGTCGGCCGCCACGCACACATCCACTCCCAGACCGCCTGTGGCCCTTGGGAGAGAACGTCGCTTGGTACCGACTCCTTCGCCGGGGGGACACCCGTGAGATCCCCGACGAAGGTGTAGACCGTGGGCCCCGTGCGCACGGCCTTGAACTTTCCCGGCCTGTCCAAGCGGAAGAACACCTGGTCCCGCTTGGACCACCGGTGGGTCTGGATGATCGCCCACGCCACCGTTGCCACAATCAGGCAGACGGTGCCGAGTACCCACGCCACGGCCACTGAGGCCTGGGCGATGGGACCCTGCGGGGCGATCTCGGTCGCCGCCCATTTCATCCCCACGAGCCCCCAGTGCAAGAGGCTTGCGCCCCAGGCACAGAGCACTCCCCAGAAGAACGACCCTGACGGGAACGCCCTCCCGGGTGAGAGGATGAAGATCGTGGCGAGTCCGAGTGCCACGATCAGGACGGTCGCCCCCTGCATCCAGGGGTAGATCCAGACCGACCTATCAATAGGGACGTGGCACAACAAAAACATCGCCAGTCCCCAGAGAACAACCTGCACAGGAACCGGGGCTTCCACCCCGATATTCCCGTGCCTCCCCCGCACAAACAGGGAGAGGACGACCAACGTCGCCCCCGCCCCGAACAGGGGGGTCACCCACTCGTTTTCGGGACCGAGGAACGCGAACGCGCCCCCACCCCCGAGCACGGCGAGCAAAAACCCGAGGATAGCCACCAGCCGGGCCGACAGCCCGGACAGGAGGTTTTCCATGACGTCATTCAGATCAGAAAAGAAGCCGGTCATGGCCTCTCCTTTCGGTTTTTGTGACCAAACCCCACCCAGTGTGATCAGAGCATCATTGCCCCAACCGTCCCCTGGATAAGGCTCACAGATAGACCGAGATTAATAACCGACGTCCCGGTACCCCCTGTCCTGGTAGAGACGCGATTAATCGCGTCTCTACCAGGACAGGGGGTGGGATGGTTCGGTTATTCATTTCGATCTACCTGCACCGTATATTTCAAACCAAACAGAAATATATGGTTTTTTTAATTCTTTACATTGATAAATTGTCAAAGGACTCGAAAAACCGTGACAAATAGCTTGTTTTTAAGGCACAAAAAAGCGCCTCAAAAACAGAACACATTATCACATTTTTTGAGTTTTGTCAAACCCAACAAAAACCGGCGGAATTACAATGCCCTGTCCTGTAGAGACGCGATTAATCGCGTCTCTACAGGACGTGTGTGTATTTCTTCCTTATAATCTGCCTCGTGCCAAACACAGTTAAACCACCTAATACCATCACAACTCCCCACCATTGGGCGGCGGTAAAGCCGTACCAGTGGTTATCGGCGATGCGCCAATTGTCTAAAATAATTCGCACCAAACCTTCCCACAGTAAAAATATCGTCACAAAATATGGTGGTAAGGCTTTGGTTTTGTACCGTAGATAAGTAAATAAACTAAATAACACTGCTCCATCTATCACTAGATATAACCCATGATTATGGCGCACGAGGCCATCCACAAAATAAACCTCACCTAAGAAGAAATTTGTCACCGTTCCGGGATGGTCAAAAATAAAGAAACAACCCAACCGGCCGATGGCAATACCTAACGGTAAAGCGTACACCATTACTTCCGCATAAGGTAGAAACGGTAATTTTTTATATTTAAAATAAATCACTCCGGCTACTAAAGCCCCAAAGAAACCACCGCTGATTGACATCCCTCCTTCCCAAATTTTTAAAGCATCTAACACATGTCCGCTAAATAAAGACCATTCATCAAACACAAACCACACTCGACCCATCAACATGGCCGCCACCATTATCCAAAAACTGGCGTCCACTACGGCGGTGTCATTTAATTGCCGCTGTTTAGCAAACTGTTTAACGACCAATACCGCTACGATAATACCAAGTGCCACAAACAAACCCCACACTTGAATCACGATTGGTCCAAGCGTAATCGTTGCCCAATGTAAATTCGGTAACATATTTACAAGCCTAACACACCCACTAAATAATCTTTATTGACGTAACCATCAATTAATTGTTTATCGCCATTATTATTAATAATCAATAAATTCGGTTGGGTTTTAATACCCAAAATTTTTGCCTCCTGAGCATCGGATTCTAATTGTTTTAGTGTAGCACTACTAGTGAGACAAGTTTTAAATTGACTTTCATCTAACTGTTGGTCTTTAGCTAAAGATAATAAAACATCACTGGATAAATCAGCTTGGTGTTCATACAGGGCGGTACTGTACTCAAGTAGTTTATTTTGGGCAGCGGCACAGGTGGCTGCACTACTAGCCGCTTTGGCTCGAGGATGAATTTGTACCAGTGGATACTGTTTTATTATTAACCGGACTGAATCACTATGGTCATTGGTTAAAGCCACGACATCCGGAAAAAACTTTTTACAGAAGCGACATTCATAATCAACATATTGTACCAGCGTGATAGTGTAATTTTCTTTGGCACCAAAAATTTGGTTGTCAGCACCAGAAATGTCTGTCGAGGTTTGTTCAATTACTTGAGTGATTGGTTCGGTGAGAATTTGACTCTCCGTATCTAACGGCGCAATAGCATAACTTGTTATTTCACCACCCGAAAACACATAGGCAAAAAAACCAAACCCGGTAGCCGTCATTATCACCATACCAATCACAATGCCAACAATAAAGGTTAAACGGGCACTAGTGTGGGCGGTAAAAAAATGCTCTTCGGGCATATATTTAGCCGATGAGTTTTGGCCAGACCTTTTCTAAGCGAGCAATGGCTTGTTCAATTCTGGGTACGGCATTGTTGGCAAACGATAATCTAATGTATCCCTCACCAAACCGGCCAAAGGATGTGCCGGGTAACACAGCAATATTGGCTTCATCAAACATAAAGTTATACACATCTTGGCTACTACGCCCGGTACCGGTAATATCCGGGAATAAATAAATGGCGCCTTGTGGTAAATGGCACGACACACCATCAAGGTTTTCTAAACCAGCGTAGAGCACATCACGGCGTTTCTTTAATTCCTCGCGCATTTTGGCTACCGCTTCTGGCATACTAGGATCTTTCCAGGCAGCAATACCGGCCCATTGCACAAAGTTGGCTGAACAAGATACGGTATTGTTTATCAAATTAGCAATCACATCAGCGGTGGCCTTATTTGGGCATAAACCATAACCGCAGCGCCAGCCACTCATGGAAAAAGTTTTAGTGTAAGCATCCAACACAATGGTACGCTCACGGGCACCGGGAATACTGAGAATACTTTCAAATTTACCTTCAAAGACTAATTCTGAATAAACTTCATCGGCAAAAATCATGGCATCATATTGTTTGGCTACATCGACAATGGCTTGGAGTGATTCATGCGTTAAAATGCCACCAGTGGGGTTTTGCGGTGAGTTAACAATAATCAATTTAGTATTTTTATTGGCAACTCTGCGTAATTCTTCCACATCAAAATTGAAACCGTTCTCCCCTTTCATTTCTAACGCCACTGGTTTAGCTCCAATAAAATTGATCACTGACTCATAGGTGGGAAAACCTGGGTTGGGATAAATTACTTCGTCGCCTTCATTTACCATGGCTAACAGGGTATAAAAAATCATCGGTTTACCACCAGGTGTAACCACCATCTCTTCCGGTTTGGCGGAAATATTACGCGAGGCTGACATTTGTTCGGCCAGCACCTCCCGCAACTCCATTAAACCAGCTGACGGTAGATATTTCGTTTTATTATCGCGCAACGCCTGAATGGCTGCCTCAACAATTGGTTGGGGTGTGGGAAAATCGGTATCACCAATTTCCATGTGGATCATATCCCTGCCTTGACGCTCAGCGTCTTTAGCGCGAGCTAAAACGTGAAACGCCTGTTCTGTACCTAAACGTGAAATTCGATTGGCAAAATTCATATATGTAAATAATTTATTATGTGTCTATGGTATCACAGGACTGGGGGTTTTTCAACCAACAACAGCACGATATCCCCCACATTGGTACCAGTTGGTCCGGTAAACAATAATTGGTGCAATTTGTTTAAGATTGTATAGGAATCGTGATTATCCAAAAATTTATTGGTGGTAAAGACGCGATTAATCGCGTCTTTACCACCAATAAACGTCCCAAAGGCGGCAGCGACCGGTTTAGGTGTAAAACCATCAACCCCGTCGGTGGCCAATGATAATAGGCTGATACCGGGTGCCAAATGCGGTAAAGCCGCCAATACTAATTCTTGATTACGCCCACCATAACCGTTGCCTTTTACCGTCACTGTAGTTTCACCACCGGCTAATAATAAAACCGGTAACTGTTTAATAGCTTGAATCTTTTTAGCATAACGACACAATCTCTTAGCTACAATTCTAGCTTCTCCAGATAAACGATCGGTTATAATAACCGGTGTGATCTGTTTCTGTTTGGCTAGTTTAACTAAATAATTTAAAGCAATTTTATTTGAACCGATTAGGATATTCTTTACTTTTTTTGAATTTATCTTTTTAGGAGTTTCTAATAAGATAATTTTTTCTAACGGTTTATTATAGATATGATATTTTTTTAGAATTTGCCTGGCTTGTTTAGTGGTAGATGCATCCGCCACGGTAGGGCCTGAGGCGATAACATCTAGCGGGTCACCAATCACGTCAGAAATAATCAAATTCAACATCGCTGCAGAACACACTGCGGCTAATTGCCCACCTTTAACCTGTGAAATATGTTTACGCACAGTGTTCAACTCAATAATATCCGCCCCGGCTCTCATTAATTTTTTAGTGAGTTCAACTTGTTGTGGCAAAGTGATACCTGCCCGCGGAATAGTAAACAAACTCGACCCTCCCCCACTCCACAAGCCAATTACTAAATCATTTTTTCCAGCAGATCGTACTAATTTCAATATATTGTTACTAGCTTGTACTGTATTTTGATCTGGAAACGGATGTGACCCCGTCTGTACAATAATTTTCCCTATTGCCTGTTGGCTATTGCCTGGTACATTTATATAACCGGCGGTAATCTTTTTGCCGAGCATTTTATTAATTTGTACCGCCATGCCAAAAGTGGCCTTACCGGCACCAATGACATAAATATGTTTATAAACACCTAATTTTGGTAAATTAACCTTAACCATTTGCTCAGGCTGCAAAGCTCGTAAAGTTGCTTGAGCTAACTGTTTAAGCAACTTGATTGGGTAATTTTTTTCCACGGACAAACGCCTTAATATTTTTTGCTACTACCATGGCCATAGCAGTGCGGGTATCAATGGTGGCCGAACCGATATGCGGTAATAAAACAGCGTTAGATAATTTGGCTAAACCGGGTACCATAGCTGGTTCTTTTTCATAAACATCCAAACCAGCACCAGCGATCTGTTTCGATTTTAAGGCTTGTACTAAAGCCACTTCATCTACTACGGGACCACGTGACGTGTTTATTAAATACGCTGATGATTTCATTAGGGCTAACTGTTTTTTACCGATCAAATGTTGCGTATTGGGCAATAACGGGACATGTAAAGACACCACGTCGGATTTTTTTAAGAGTGTATTTAAACTAACTTTTTTTGCCCCCAATGATAATTCTACTTCCCGCTCTTTTCGTTTGGTGTAATACAACACATGCATACCAAAACCGTGATGCGCAATTTCAGCCACACGGGTACCAACTCGACCCATGCCAATCACACCTAATGTCTTACCAGAAATGCCGTGTCCTAAATACATCATTGGTCCCCAACCCGGATACTTACCTGCCCGCATAATGCCATCAGTTTCTACCAAGCGGCGAGACACTGCCAACATTAAGGCCACTGTCAGTTCGGCGGTTGTTTCTGTGAGGACACCGGGTGTATTAGTCACAGCCACACCATGTTTCTTAGCTGCCACGATATCAATATTATTATACCCAGCGCCATAATTGGCGATCAATTTTAAACGGGGTGCTTGAGATAATAAGGCATCATCAATTTTATCGGTGAGGATAGGTACGAGAATATCACAATCTTTCACGCCGGCTTCAAGCTCACGACGTGAAATCACACTATCTTTGTTTCTTAATTTTACTGTCCCCAATGTATTGATGATGTTGAGAGCACTACCGGGAATCGGGCGGGTGATAAATATTTTCATAAAATATTGACTAGTTGTTTATGTAATGATTTATTGGTAGCTAAAATATGTTGATTATTGTCACGCCAATCCCAGGTGCGTCCATCTAGTTGAGTAATAATACCACCAGCTTCTTGCACCAACAACCCACCGGCGGCTATATCCCATGGGTAAGCTCCACCGATCATATAAGCGTCAATTTTACCTGACGCTAAAGCCATGAAAGTTTGTGCCGCCGAGCCAAATGATTTGTAATAGGTGGTATGTAAAGCGAGCAACGAACGCCAATGGGCAAATTGTTCCAACGAACTCCGCAGGCGCACATTACTAATGGTTACTACCATATCTTCTAATCTGGTTACTTGGCTGACATGAATTTTTCGACCATTACAGTAACTTCCGTGTTTTCGTTTAGCATAATAGTACTCATCGTGAATTGGGTCGTAAATCGCGCCGTGTGTCACGGTATTATTTTTTACTAAAGCCACAATAATACCAAACAAAGGTATTTGGCGTGCAAAATTACTGGTGCCATCAATTGGATCAATAATCCAAGTGTACTGACTTTTACCCCGTAACTCACCACTCTCTTCACTGAGAATATTATGATAGGGAAATTTTTTTCGAATCGCTGAAATCAAAATTCTTTCTGATGCATAATCCGCCTCAGTGACAATGTCATGTTGTGAAGTTTTGGCCGTGCCGGTTGTGATGACACCATAATTTTTCCGAACACTTTTACCGGCTTGAAATATTATTTGTTTTATAAAACGATCAAGCTGCGTCATTTACGTTTCAGCACAGTGTGAATAGCGGCCACGATATCGGCTTGTTTCATGTGACAGATGGTCATTAATTCGTCGGCCGTACCGGATTCACCGTAACGATCTTGCATACCAATAAACTCAATCGGCGCGGGATAATGTTTGGCTAATGTTTCCGCCACAGCGCCGCCTAGCCCACCAATCACACTAGCCTCTTCGGCGGTGACAACAGCCCGAGTTTTTCTAACAGATTTTACAATTGTTTCAACATCCAGTGGTTTCACTGTAGTAGCATCGATCACTTCTACGCCAATCCCTTGAGCTTCTAATTCTTTAGCTGCTAACAACGCTTCATATACTAACGGTCCACAGGCTATCACGGTCACATCATCACCGGTATAAAACACTTCGGCTTTACCCACCGTAAAAGGGGTTTGATTAGTAGTAAAAATTGGGTATTTATCACGTCCGAAACGGATATACCATAAATGCGGTTCAGTAATAGTAGCCATGGTCGCTTGATGAGCTCTAATACTATCGCTGGGTACTAACACAGTGGCGCGCGCAATGGTACGCATCGTGGCAATATCCTCAACCGCTTGATGAGTAGCCCCATCTGGCCCAACAGACACACCAGCATGTGCTCCAGCTACAATGCCATGTAAATTATTATAACCAAAGGTGGTACGAATTTGTTCCCAACAGCGGCCCGGTGAAAACGCGGCATAAGACGCCATGTACGGCACTTTACCAACAGCCGCTAAACCCGCGCCCACTGTTATCAAATTCTGTTCAGCCACACCGATTTGCACATAACGCTCTGGGTAAGCTTGTTGAAATAAATGTGAGCGAGTGGATTCACTTAAATCAGCACACAATACCACTACCCGATCATCTTGTTTACCTAACTCTACTAACGCCGAACCGTAACCATCCCGCGTCCCGGTATATTTAATAGCTTTAGGATCAAAAATGTTTTCTACTAAATGAGCTGAAGATACAATTGGCATAAATTTAGGCTAATTCTTTTAGAGCGCGAGTTAATTCATCATTGGATGGGGCTTTACCATGCCAAATATAATCATTTTCAATAAAGCTAACTCCTTTACCTGGTATGACATTAGCAATTATTAAAGTCGGGGCTTGATTTAGGTGTTTACTTTGCTCCATGATGGAAATTACCGCCTCAATATCGTGGCCATCAACTTCCAATACATTCCAATTAAACGCGCGATACTTATCGGCCAATGGATCAAGCGGCATAACATCTTCGGTATTACCATCAATCTGAATATAATTTCGATCCATGATGACAGTGAGATTATCAAGTTTTTTGGCCGCGGCAAACATCACTCCCTCCCAGGTGTTGCCTTCTTGTTGCTCGCCATCACTGGTTAAACACCACACATGTTGCGGGGTTTTATTCATTTTAAAACCTAACGCCATACCGGCGGCTTGCGATGTGCCTGAACCTAATGGACCACTAGTGGAATCCAAACCCGGTAAATCTGTGCGATGGGGATGCCCTTGTAATCTACTACCCAATTTACGCAGCGTCATCAATTCTTCCACCGGAAAATATCCGGCGTGTGCCATGGTGGCATATAGTACGGGGCAAATATGGCCGTTGGATAACAAGATACGATCACGCTCCGGCCAGTCTGTTTCAGTTGGACGAATATTAGCGACTTTAAAAAACAAAGCTGTAAAAACATCAGCCATGCCGAGCGGCCCAGCTGAATGGCCAGAACCGGCGGCATTTAAAGATTTTAAAATGTCTTGACGAATGAGTTTGGCGGTTTTATCTAAGGGATGCATAGGCGGTTGCGATATCGTTAGCTTTAAATAAATAACTATTAGCACATAAAATATTAGCTCCGGCTTTGACTATACTGGGTTTCGATTGATCATTCACACCACCATCCACGGCAATTGGTAAATTCGGTTTTTGGGTGTGTAGATATTTGATTTTTTCTAAAACATCACTGTTAAAACCTTGGGCGGCAAAACCCGGTTCTACACCCATAATCATCACTAAATCAAGCTTCTCAAGATAATCAATTACATCATAACTAGGAGTATGGGGGTTAAGAGCTACTCCACATTGTTTATCTAAACCATGAATCAACTCAATAATATTATCCATATTATTAACTGCTTCACGGTGCACCACAATGCTAGATACCATCGATTGCGCCCATCGCCGAATCGACAATTCCGGATGACGGATCATTAAATGTAACGAGACACGTAAACCTTTCCAATCTATTTGTTCCAGTATAGCCGGATCATTAACAGTCACATTAGGAACAAATTCACCATCCATAATATCTAAATGAATTTCTGGAGCTAAGCCCACCACGGCATTAACCCGTTGTTGAATCGTGGCGACATCTTTTTCTAAAATGGCTGGTAAAACTGTAATCATACTTGTTGTTCAAATTGAGTAATTTTTTGTAAACGTCTAATGTGCCGTGCCTCATTCGAAAATGGTGTGGCGAGGAACTTATCCATAATAGCCGATGCTTGTGATTCGTTCAACCAGTCACCGGATAAACCGATCACATTAGCATCGTTATGCTCGCGCGCATGTTGAGCTGCTTCAACACTAAGTGGTGCTACTGCCCTGATACCGATTACTTTGTTAGCCGCAATCACTACCCCAGCCGCTGACCGACAACATAACACACCTCTACGCTCACCCGGTGCTTGTGCGACGGCTTTGGCTACTAAAAAAGCATAATCCGGATAATCATCTTCCGGATCAAACACTGTAGCACCTAAATCAACATACTCTAAATTGTTTTTTTTCAGAACAGTTTTGAGGTGTTCTTTAAGAGCAAAACCGCCGTGATCGGCACCTAAATATATCATGGTTGGATTATAGCAGCCTCAATAATATCCGACCACTGCTGCTCGGTTAACACGCCTTCATATTTTTTACCATTCACAAACCAAGTGGGAGTAGCGCTAACGCCAGCCAGAAAACCTTCATCAATATCCTTCTGCACCTCATTTTTATATGTATCGTTAGTGATACAGGTATTAAATTTGGTAACGTCTAATCCAGCTTGCTGTGCCCATGTGGAAAATATTAATGGCGCTTGCGTCAGAGCCGATTGATTAGCATAGGCTATGTCGTGCCAAACCCAAAACTGACCTTGCTCATCGGCACATTCCCCCGCCTGCGCCGCAGCTCGACCTTGTAAATGAATGGTATAAAGTGGAAAGTCACGATAGACAAAATAGATATCGTTAGAATATTTGTTTAAGGTAGTTGTGAGAGCGGCTTCAGCTTCTTTACAAAAGGGACATTGAAAATCCTCAAAAGCAATGATGGTTACTTTAGCCGCTGGACTACCGAGCGACGGATCATCATCGGCATCGGGAGCGACATATAAATTATTATTGGTAATAGTGTTGGTATTTTGAGTCACTGGTTTTTGTAAATTTCGATATTGCGCAAACACCAATAAACCAAATAATAAACCAGTCAGTAAAATAAACACCAGTATAACTAAGGCTAATACTTTTCCAAAACTATGATACCACATAGGTCATGATGGTTCGACACATATTTTGTTCCGTTAAACATTGCCCAAAAGCCTGCATCTCCGGCTCGGCCGCAAACGTGCGATAACTAAACAACAACATGGTAATGATGATACTTAACCCAATGACAACGCTGCGACTACTCGGCAAAGTAAGCCGTTCGCCCAACCAAACATTGATGCGTGCCTGACTGGTGGAAAAAAATGACGCCGACACACCTGGTGTGACACACAGTTCTTCGACTACTTTAACAAACGCCGACCGAATCGATGTAGTATTAACCACGGCATTATCCGCCAACACTTCTTGGGCGGTCACATAACGTTGATATTGTTTATACCAAATTGGTACCGCTCCAATAAATAATCGTTTTAAAGGATCAAACGATTTAGCATGCGCCACTTCATGTTGAATGACGGCTAACAATTCAAAACCATCTAAACGCGCAATTAATCCGCGACTAATATAAACCTGTGGCCGGATGTAACCAACACAAACGGCTAGCGTTTCATTACTATCAATATAATTTATCTGTATACCTTGATAAAAAGTATGACGTTTATGATTAGATGATAGTTTTGTTTGATAAAGTTTTGTGCGAATAAAAGCAATGATCGCATTAAGACTAAAAATAATTAAACCAATGACGGCGATGATAAATACTCCTAGAACAAACCGTCCGGCGGTATCGGTTGGAAACAAAGCGTAATTAGCACAACCACACATTTGTTTATAGCCCAACCATCGATCCACCATGTTTTGCAAAAATGGTTTAAGTACATTACCCAAACTAAGTGTTAACCAAATAGTAGTCAGCACTAAAATGCAATTTGAGATGAGAAAACGGTGTATGGCCTTAGCGATGTTCATTGACGATTTTTTTTAAAGCGGCGAATTTTTTCGGATCAATTTGATCAACTGTATCAACAAATTGCGCAATGGCTAAATCACCATATCTACTGACCAACATGTCAATCATAACTTTAGTGGTATGTAAACACAATTCAGTTTCGGTTTGCGCTGTTTTGTATTGATAAGCCTTACCCACTTTAACGCGTTGTAAGACACCTTTTTTGGTGAGCCGATCCATCGTTGTCATCACTGTAGTGTAAGCAATATCCCGGTGGTTTTGCATAGATTCATAAACAGCCCGCACGGTATTAAAATCATTACCCCACATCACATCCATGATATGTTGTTCTAGTTCACCTAATGGTTTTAAGGTATGTAACATAATAGAACAGGGGTGATTAATCACCCCTGTTATAGGCTTTTAGCAAGAACCGCATTTTCCGCCGCAGTCACAGCCTTCACCGACCATAATTTTTTTCATAAAACGCGTGCGTTAGTTAATTACTACTGTATGTAGTATAAATGATTATTTTATGATGTCAACCATTGATCCACCGATAACCACAATGGCTTTGGCATAAACATTATCCATAGGGTACCAACAAACATAGCTGCATCTCGCCAGAATAATTCTTGGAAGGTTGCACCTAATTCAAACCAACCGCCAAAACAACCACAGTCTTGCAATAACGTTCCTCGAGAAATGTTGATGCCAATAGCGATTAAAAAAGACAGCAACATTAACAACACAATAAAGGCACTTAATCGAGACCAAGCACCGAATAATAAAGTTAAACCAAACACTAGTTCTACCCAGGGCAATAAAAATGCGTAAATGGTGACATACGGTTCTGGTAAAATATTCCACTGTCTGGCTAAACCAATAAACTCTGCAATTGGCGCGGTTGTTTTACTTAAACCGGCGATCACAAAAATCAAACCAATGACAACCCGTAGGCCAAATACTAGATACTTATTGACCGAGTTGTTTTGCCACTTCCGCATGGAGTTGATCATAGGTTGGTCCAACTAAACGAGTTCCGTTTACAAAGACGGTTGGTGTGGAAGTAATTTTGGCATTATTACCTTCAGTTTCATCTTCAGAAATACTAGCCAGAGTCGAATCGTCATTTAAACACTGTTGAAATTTATCTCGATCAAGCCCCAACTCAGCCGCATAATCAGCTAAAGTGGTTTCAACATTATCCGCTATCGGCCACTCACTTTGGCGTTGGAATAATAAATCATGGTAATCCCAGAATCGATTTTGCGCATATGCACATTGGCCAGCTTCGGCGGCTAAAGCACCAGACGGGTGTACCTGACGTAACGGAAAATCATTATAAGATAACTTTACCTGACCGGGATATTCCTGTAAGACTTTTTTTAAGTTTGGCTCTAAGGCCTTACACGCCGGGCATTGAAAATCACTGTATTCCTGAATGGAAACTTTAGCGGTGTCGTCGCCGCGCACCGGATCAGCGGTTGATCCTTGTACCGGTGATGAAGTTGACGCTTTCCATTGAATTAAAGCAATTAACCCAACCATGATGGCCAGCACACAAATAACGGTAATAATTTTAACGCGCATAAAATTGTTTAGCTTGTTCTAAAGTAATTTGGTTAATTTTTGGAGCTTGATTAGCACAACCAAAAGCGATCATGCGCCCTTTGACCATGTCCCGCAAGGCATCACGCGCTGGAGCTAAATATTCCCGTGGGTCAAACTGTTCGGGATGTTCAGCGAACTGTTTACGAATGGCGCCAGTTACCACGATGCGACCATCGGTATCAACATTTACTTTACTCACACCAAACTTAATAGTTTGTTGTAGCTGCGGTATATCCACACCTTTACTATTAGGCATATTGCCACCGTATTTATTCACAATCGCCACTAATTCTGCTGGCACACTCGATGACCCGTGCATCACTAAAGGTAAGTTTGGTAAGCGTCGATGAATTTCTTCCACTACTTCATGTTGCAACACACAAGCCTCTTTAAATTTGTAAGCCCCGTGCGAAGTACCAATGGCGATGGCTAGAGAATCAACCGAGGTTTGTTTGACAAAATCTTCCGCTTGAGCTGGATCGGTTACTAAAATTCTTTTCACACCAGCGCCATCTTCGACTCCACCAATTGTACCTAATTCTGCTTCTACACTCACCCCAAACGGATGAGCATATTCAACCACCGCTTTAGTGACTGCTAAATTTTCTTCAAAACTCAAGGCCTTTTTCCCGGATTCATCTAAAGAACCATCGATCATCACAGAGGTAAAACCCAAACCAATAGCGGTTTTAACTACTTCCAAACCGTTGCCATGATCTAAGTGCATAGCCAAAGGTATTTCCGGATGTTCTTCGGCGGCGGCTAAAATGATATTGCGTAAATAAGTTAAGCGGGAATATTTTAATGCCCCGCGCGACACTTGAATAAACACGGGCGATTGCGTTTCCGCTGCCGCATCGATAATGGCTTGCACTTGCTCCATATTATTGGCGTTAAACGCGCCAACCGCATAATGGTTTTGCAAAGCGTGATCTAAAATGATTTTACCTGGTGTTAACATGAAAAACAGTATAACACAGATTGATTATTATTCAACCAATATAAAACCAGATTCACTAGAATGTTCTTTTTCTTCTGGTATTTTTGTACCTCTTGGGGCACGATGATAGCGTTTAGTGACACCATCAAAACCGATTTCTTCAATGAGTACCAATTGATAGTTTTGGTCATATTGATAGTTGGTCTGTGCTACAGAGTCACGGCCGCCTATACTAAACTTTAGTTCTTTATGATCTAATTTACCAGAGGCGGTAAACGTCTCAGTAGTTTCTCTGGTTTCGACCATGGAGCCTCTATCATCGTAGCGCTTTTTAATTTCATAAGATCTCATAACATTACCACTGGTTTCATCAACTTGCCTATCTAATTCACTCTCATGTCGTTTCGTATAAGTAACATATCTTTTTCTTTCCGAACCAACTGATTCAGTGACTTTTTCTTTTCTAAGTTTGCCTCCTATAATAACAGTTTCACGGTGTACATTGACATGCCCCTTACTGGCATCAGTAAATTTAACTTGGTTCGGTTTAAAACCCATAATATCTTCTATGATTTCACCATCAACTCGTGTGCCCACACGTTGAATCACCATACTTTTACAATCTGCTAATACACCACTTGCTATCTGACCAAAAGTGTTGGCTGTAGCTTGCCTGGTTTCAACTTCTCTCCCATCTCTTTGAGTAATTGTGCCATCCCAGACCACATTATGCTCATGATCATATTGTTGCAGAGCAATTCTGCCGGGTGCCTGATATGAATAGACTTGATCCAACCAACCAGCGTCATTGGTTTCTACCACACGCAAAGGTTGCCCCTGTGGTGTTTCGCGACGATACTCACTAACGCTACCAGATTTTGGATTAAACTGAACTTGAGTGACACCGACTAATTTACCTGACAGTATGCGTTCACGAATAATTACAGCTTCATCTTCCGGTTTATTAGGTGCCACATAAGTACTACGTTCAATACCATTGGCCACACCCGGAATTGATGCTTCGCTAACATGACGTTCAATTAATTTTTTCCACCAAGACCGCGCTTCAACCTCACGTGGTTGTATTTGTCCTGATTCTTCACGGGGAGTTCTTTCAGTATGAGTAGGTGGCAACCGTTTTAGTTCTGGTTCTCTGGGCATACACATTCCGATTTAGGTAATTTACAATTTGGACACTGTTCTTCCAGCATCATACCACATTGCATGCAGGCGGTGTCGGTAGTATTGGTGGATACATGCCGACAGGCCAGACAAATTTTTGTTGTTGTAAGAGTATTCATAGAAGGAATGTATCACGAATCACATTATTTTAAAAAGTTATTTTTTGACACAATCGATCGACCCAAGCGTTTTTCTAAGTGTTGTCGAGCATTACCAGCAACGTCTCCACCAGCTCTCGCGTCTTTACGTAGTTTTGGAACACCTTGTGAATTTTCTAGACGATGAATTTCTGTGGTTGTGCGTTCACCAAGCATATTAAAAATCAGTTCAAAGTCATTCATATGATCACGTAGATTTTGACGTTTCAAACCTTTGAGTTTTTTGTACTCATGTGGTGTTACTCCAAAGGTAGACTTAGAAATTTCTGCTGTTAAGATTTCATAATCTTGCTGCTCGGAAGCACCGCGATTTTTCCATTCATCGGTTAATTCTTCACGGATGGCCATACCACGAAGGCGTTTTTCGATCCAGGCTGAACTATAGCCCTTAAGTTTGTACAACATCCGAGTTCGTTTAGTCGCCAATTCTGGATTTTCTACTTCTTGAATGCGCTCATAACCTACTCTAGCTAACCATCGTTTAAAGGGTTCAGCTTTTGGTGACGATATAGATTGAACCAGACGAAAGAGGCCTTCTGTATGCCAACAATACATTTTTTGTTTACCTCCTGTAGTATCTATGGCCAGCATAAGGGGTGGTACAAATTGTACCCCTCCTTTGTTGATCAGATCCGCTAGCTCCTCATCTCTAGATTTTAAACGTTTAAAGTACTGAGCCGGATCACTGGAGTCTGTCAGAGACTCGATTACATCATTAATAACAAACCACCATTCCTTGTGATAGAACGTTTTTCTGATTTGTTTACCTTTAAATAAGGCAATTTTAGATGGTGACATAGGATTGTTTATAAATAAAAAGCGCTCTGGTTGGCGCTATCATTGATGATGATACTACAAAAAATTAGTGCTGTCAAATGAAATTTAAATATGTCACTTCATTGGATACTTAGCCATGAAGGCCTCAAGCTCGGCAGATAATTTAGCTTGTTCAGCTTGCATTTGCTGCCGGTGTAATTGTGCCTCAGTTAACAGTGCTTCGGCCTCTTGTAAGGCTGGATCAGTGGCCAACTGATAATCTTCTCGCACCGCTAATTGATCACTAATCTCGTATTGACCATGGGGTATATTTTTATGCCAAACTTTTTTCTCCAAACGAGAAATTTGAAACCAACCTATGGCTGATCCGACCGCTCCACCTAATACCGCCATAGGTACATTAGAACCTGGTTGACCTGCATTATAGATATAGCCAGCCATCCCTAAAATACCAGCTGCACTGAGAGTCATATGAGCTGTTTTCAACATCTCCCAAGCTTGGCGCGCAGTCACTCGTATTTGCACGGCTGCCTTACTACGATCATAAATTTGTTGACGTGCCGCCAAATAATGTTCAGCACTCTCGGCCACCACGGTCATTTCAAAATACTGTGCTAAGAGTTCATTTAAACGTTGGCCAGCTGTGCGTAAATGTTCCGCCAAAGCTCGCACCGCCGCCTCAGCTTCTGACCGTGCTGGATCTGCAGTGGGAAGCGGTGCTCGTGGGTCTTTGAATAAGGCCTGGCCGCTACTGCCGATATCATCAATTTCTTTTTCAAGGTTAGCGATGTCTGTTTGTAAAGCAGATAGTTGTTCTACTAACAATTTAATTTCGGCCTCACGGTTGGTAGGGTTATCGTCTTTATTTTGTTCACGCCGTTTTTTATCTTGCATATATGCTTGCGTCGGCTCATATAACTCAAAAAATTTATCTGAGTAATCATTAGTTTCTTCCAGATGTGATAAACCAAACTCTAGCGCTGATCCAACCATGGCTCCACCAGCACTAGCTAAAATAGTGAAAGACGGATCGCCACTTAACATATGGGCTGCTGCACCACTGCCTGCTCCTACAATGGTACTAGAGGTGACATAACGTATTGTCGCCCAGGCTAGCTTTGTTGCCTTAGCTTTAAGTAACGCAAATCGTTGTTCATTTTGATATTGTTGCTCCAGCGTTATTAAATTTCCTTCGGCTTGATCTTGTTCTTGCAATAAAGTGTGATAATGCGTCAAAGCACTGTCAAAACGGCGGCTGGATTCAGCCAGATGATCAAGATAAGCCCGCAACGTTTCAGGTGTAGCCTCACCTGTCCTTGGTGTATCTTGCCTTGGCTCACTTCGTCGTGGTAACGGTGGACGAGTTTTTTCGTGGCTCATTTTTTATTCTTATAAAGCTGATCTTGGACATCTGCTGAAAAGGCATCAATGTCACTATTCAAAGATTTAAACGCCGCTTCCATGTCACTAGGTGTGGCTTTGCCCTGAGCAATTTTTTCGCACAATTCATCAAAAGTTGGATCGTTTAGCTGTACATTCATAATGAAAAAATATCAGTTTTTTTTGATTTAGTCAATTATTATCAGAGGGGTATAGTGCCTGGAGTAGATGAATGCATCACCTACTCCAGGACTTGAATGAAGGAGCCACTACCAGCAGAGCACACCGAAATCATCATCTTCAGCGCTATCAGTTTCCTGAGAATCAGTCTCCTCCGGCACCACGACATCAACCGGACGTTCCTCACCACAGTCATCACAACGCATAACAGCGGTGGAGGTGTTCTGATCGACGACGAGGATGAATTGATGCACATGTGACATGTGTGTCTCCCTCTGGCCAACAAACAAATCACTGCCAGTGTTTTGATGTGGCCAAAAGACGTGCACCGCGCGTGACGGTGGCAATACCAACACCCAGTTGTTGGCTGATGGCTCGTTGACTGACGCCGCGTTTTAATAATGTAATAATTTCTAAGCGTTTAGCAATTTCGGCTAACTCACCAGGAGTCAACAGATCATTAAGCACGGCGGCCATAAATTCAGGCCGATCAATCTTGGTGAGAAAGTGAATTAAATTTTTCTTGTACCGCTGCGTATCGTTCATATCTGTCCTAGTGTACTAGTACATGAAATTGATGTCAAGAGGCGAACGATTCGGACAGACTATGACTACCTTCAAACAAATTGCTCATGAAAGAGCAATTTGCAAGTATGACTATAATACCCTTATGAAATAAGGTGATTATGCATGTCACTTCCTCACCCTATGTCCCCATTTCCCAGGAAGACAGATACTTTTTTTGTTCTGGAGTAAGTTGTTCTAATTTAACGCCCATGGTTTTAAGTTTTAAGCGGGAGACACTATCATCGATTTGTTCCGGTACGTTATAGACTTGAGCCGTGAGGGTTTTATGATTCTTAATCGCCCATTCGGTAGTGAGAGCTTGCACGGCAAAACTCATATCCATCACAGAAGCGGGATGACCTTCGGCGGCGGCCAAATTTACTAAGCGGCCTTCACCCAGCACATGAACAATTTTACCGGTTTTTAAAGTGTAGGCTTCTACAAACTCACGCACCCGTTCTACCGATTTACTAAGTTTTTTTAGATTATCAAGATTGATCTCAACATTGAAGTGCCCTGAATTGGCTACTAACACACCATCCTTCATGGCTTGAAAATGTTTAGTGTCTAATACATTAATATTACCAGTCACGGTACAAATAATATCGGCTTGTTTCACAGCTTCTAACATCGGCATGACGCGGAAACCATCCATCACCGCTTCTAACGCTTTAATTGGATCCACTTCTGTCACAATCACGTTAGCTCCCATACCACGGGCACGATCGGCTAAACCGCGGCCACACCAGCCATAACCGGCTACCACAAAAGTTGAACCGGCTAACAACACATCGGTGGCACGCACGATACCATCAATGGTTGATTGACCAGTACCATATCTATTATCAAAAAAATGTTTGCAGGCGGCATCATTTACGGCCACAACAGGAAATTTCAAGACACCATCTTTTTCCATGGCGCGTAAGCGAATAACACCAGTGGTGGTTTCTTCCATGGAAGCGACGATTTTATTATGCAACTCAGGGTGATCTTTTAGGATCGCACTCACTAAATCGGCGCCATCATCCATAGTGACATTGGGTTTATGCGCGACGGCTGCTTGTAAGTGCTTATAATATGAGGCGTTATTTTCACCAGTAATAGCAAACACTGGAATGTTGTAGTGTTTCACTAACGCAGCTGCCACATCATCTTGAGTGGATAAAGGATTTGAAGCACAGAGCACCACATCGGCGCCACTGGCTTGCAGGGTGCGCATTAAATTCGCAGTTTCGGCTGTGACGTGTAGACAACACGACATCGTCATGCCTTTGAGTGGTTGTTGTTTAGAAAATCGGTCACGAATGGCGCGTAAGACGGGCATATCATGGTCGGCCCATTCAATGCGTTGTTTACCACCATCGGCTAATTTGAGATCCTTGACGTCGTAATTTTTCATATGATGGTTAATTGATACACTCGGTAGAAACGTGCCGGCGGCACGTCTCTACCTATCGATTAAATAATTATATTATGTTTAAAATTTTTATAATAGCGTTTTTTAAATTGTGTTTTTGTAAACGTGTGGTTTTGTGTGCCGTATTGTTCGATGGCATACGTCGCACATAAAGCGGCCACACGACCAGCTTGCTCGGGTGACCACTGGCGGAGTATACCAAGAATTATGCCACTGCGGTAGGCATCACCTGCCCCGGTTGGATCTAATACCCGGGTGGGTTTAGCCACCGGCAAAACATAGCGTTTTCCACCCACAAACCAATCGGCGCCTTTTTCACCTTTGGTGACAACCAATTGGGTCAAATTTTGTAGAGACGATTTATTCTGTAGAGACACGCCATGGCGTGTCTCTACAGACATTAATTTTTTTTGAACCACAGCCAGTTCATAATCATTTACCACCAAGGTGTGAGCACCATTTAATAAATAGGTTAATTGTGCTCCGGTTAGCCAGGTAAGTTGTTGTCCTGGATCGACAATAAACGGAACATGATTATGGCGATATTGCTCGGATAGTTTCATCATATCAGCAAGATTACCAGCCGCTATAATACCTAATTTGGTTTGTTTTGTTACGATCTGTGCTGACACGGCCGGATAACTAATGGCACCGAAATGAAAACCAGCTATTTGATTATCACCTTGGTCGGTAATAATGTGAGCGGTGGCACAGGTTTCTTTTGGAATTACACGAATGTCCCGAAGATTGATATGGTGTTTGATAAGATGCTTTTTGTAGGGAGCAAAATCATGACCGACACTACCAACAATACTGGGTTTTTCTCCAAATAATGATAGTGTATAAGCGATATTACCGGCGGTACCACCAAACTCGATGGATAATTTATCTAGACCAAAACTGACATTGAGATTATGAATTTTATTAGGCAGAATATGGTCAGAAAATTTTCCAGGAAAATCCATGATGCGATCGAACGCAATTGAGCCTGACACGATAACCGACATTATTGTAATTTCTTCACGGCTTGTTTAAGTTGGATAATACGATTGGTTTGTTCCCAAGGTAGTTTTAAATCGTTTCGACCAAAATGACCATAGGCCGCGGTTTGTTTATAAATTGGCTGACGTAAATTTAGTGCTTTAATAATCATGCCGGGACGTAAATCAAACACTTGTTGTACAGCGTCAGCTAGAATATCGTCTCCAACTACGCCGGTACCAAACGTATCAACGCGCACCGATAACGGTTCGGCCATACCGATGGCATAGGCTACTTGCACTTCAGCGCGTGAGGCTAATTTAGCCGCCACAATATTTTTTGCAATCCAGCGCGCGGCGTAACTGCCGGTGCGATCAACTTTACTGGGATCTTTGCCAGAAAAAGCACCGCCACCATGGCGGGCATAACCACCATAGGTATCCACAATAATCTTGCGGCCGGTTAAACCAGTATCGCCTTGTGGCCCACCAATCACAAATCGACCAGTTGGATTAACATAATATAGCGTATCTTTATCTAACAAGTTTTTTGGAATAACTGCTTTGATTACCTGTTTAATAATCTGCGGCTTGAGTTTTTTAACCGATAATTCTGGATTATGCTGTGCTGAAATTAACACTGACCGAACCCGCACCGGTTGATCATTTTCGTCATATTCTACCGTAACCTGACTTTTACCATCTGGGCGCAAACCTTTAATAATATTTTTTTTGCGCACTTCTGCTAAGCGTTTGGCTAATTTATGCGCCAAAACAATTGGTAATGGCATTAATTCTTTCGTTTCATTACAGGCATAACCAAACATCAGGCCTTGGTCACCTGCCCCTAAATTAGCCAGATCTTCTTGTTGGTCTTTAATACTATCCACACCCATGGCAATGTCAGGCGATTGCTCTTTTATTGTTACCATCAAACCAGACGTTTCCCAATGAAACCCATAATCGGATTTGGCATAACCAATATCTTTAATGACGGCGCGCACTAAGTTTGGGACATCAATCTTGGCAGAGGTAGTTACCTCTCCACCCACCAAACACACACCATTGGTTAAATAAGTTTCGCAAGCCACTCGCCCCTTTGGATCAAGGGCTAAAATGGCATCGAGCACCGCATCGGAAATTTGATCAGCCATTTTATCGGGATGACCCTCGGTGACTGACTCAGATGTGAAGACTTTACGCATATTTTTGTAATTAATTACTAAGTTGGTGCTTAGTTTTTGAGGCTAATAGTAATCCTTTATATAACAGGATAATAACCGTTAATCTCAAAAACTAACAAGCACTTCAAGACAGTATATATAATATTATTGTGGGGGTCAATTGTTAATCACGATATTCCCCCAGTCATCAGTTCTTTTAATCTCACAATACTGTTGTAACCTATGTACCACCTCAGCGTGCGGATGACCATACGAATTATCTTTTCCCACTTCGATGATACACAACTCCGGTGTAATTTTTTGTAAGAATGCTTCTGAGGATGACGTTTTGCTACCATGATGACCAACTTTTAAAATATCGACGTCATGCAATAAATTTTGTTTGAGTAATTCATCCTCCACTGGAGTTTCGGCATCACCCACCAATAAGATCGTTTTTTCCGTAGTTTGATTTTTATAATGATATTCAGCGACCAATGAAGTATTATTGGTACTTAAAGTGGTCAAAGGTGTATCCGCTTCAGGGTATAAAATATCGATATCATCTTGCTCACCCAACACAATTTTATTCCCCTGTTGTACTACGGTGTGTTGAATATTTTTTGTTTCGATTAAGTTTAATAATTCTTTATAGTCTGATTTTTCGGCTGGCAAGGCTGTGGTGATAATTTGTTTCACACTATACCGCTTCACCACTTCAATCAGACCATCGATATGATCGGCATCCGGATGAGTGAGTAACATCAGTTCAATGGTATTGTCTTGTGGCGCTAACACTTTGGGTAACTGCTCGAGAATTTTACGATCCGGTCCACCGTCAATCAACACATCGCTCCCATTACTGGTACGAATATAAATGGCATCGCCTTGTCCAACATCTAAAAATGCTACAAACGAACCAGTCAGATTACCCGGTAAAGATTGCTGATAAAAATAATACAGCGCCACTCCAACACAGATTAAAATGACCAATTTATTTATTTTTGTAAACATATTTTTTACCACTTAATATAGGCATAAGGCAATGCGGCACACCAATCAACATATTGCACAAGTAAATTTATAATCACTTCCAATAATGTCGCTAACATTTGCGCTAGATTTGGAAATAATACAGACAGGGCTGTGATGACACCGCCGGCAAATAACATGAGATTCGACGTTGGCAGCACCACGATGTTTGATAGCATGGCCACATTAGACCAAGTACCAAAAGTATAACCAATCCACGGTGCTGTGGTGGTAGTGGCGGCTAAGGTAGTGGTGACGGTATCGCGTAATTCAAATTTTTCCGGTAACCATTTGGTAAATGGTTTAACAAACGGCGTCATATACACCAAACCTAAAGTGGCTAAAAACGATAATTGAAAACCAACATCGTGTACTAAGATATATGGATTCACCAGAGTAATTACTCCAGCCGCCCAGGTTAACGTCAGATGAATGCGATGTGGTCGACCAATAAATCTACCTAATAACGGAATTGATCCCATCACCGTGGCGCGAATGACGGTGGCGGAAAAACCGGTTAGCACACAAAAAGCCGTTAAGGCTAAAACTATCACTAATGTTTGATAAAATTTTGGCAACCATTTAGTAAAACTGGTTAATAATTGCACCAACAACAACACGTGCATGCCGGACACAACTAAAATGTGCACCACCCCAGCCCGCTGAAAACTAGTATAAATAGAAATAGGAATCGTATCTTGTTCGCCAATCAACACACCTAATAATAATGACGCGGCCGGTTCGTGCCATAAACTCTCAACCCGTTTCCTTAAATTATTTCTAAACTCATAAATGCTAGTAATTATTTTGTTACCTTGGTTGGTAGCAACGAACGCGGTGGTTGGATAATCACATAAAGCTTGAATATGAAACCGAGCTAAATATTTATCATAAGCAAATCCCTCGATTTGTTTAGGTAACCGAATGGTGCATCTAAGATTTATCACATCACCATAACGATATTCCGGATACAAGTCAGCATCGAGTTGCAGATGTTGTTGTTCTTTGGTAACAACTACCAAACGCTGACTACCTTCATGCAAAACCGGTAAACGATCCACTAACACTGTGTCATTAAATTTCGCTCCGTCTAAATATATTGGGTCAACAAAAAACTGATCATAATAAGCCACCCCGATGGCGGCACATCCCATTAACCAACCCAACAACACATAACGTTTCCAGCCAATTAAGCTGGTGACAAAACCACAACCTACTAAAAAGATAATTAGTTGGGGTATATGCCACACCCCGGCCATAAAGATTAACCATGACAACCAAACAAGCGTTGATCTATGCACAAAAAGCGCCCCAATACTTCGGCAGCGCTCTTTAAAAGTATATTACTCCACTGTGACTGATTTAGCAAGGTTGCGCGGCTGATCAATATCTCGCTTTAATGTATCGGCGATATAATAAGCCAATAATTGTAATGGCACGATGGCTAATAATGGTGTGAGCATTTCTAAGGTTTTGGGAATATAAATCACATCATCAGCGACTTCAGCAATATGTTTATCTCCAACTGTGGCAATGGCCAATACTCGCCCACTACGCGCTTTAACTTCTTGAATGTTACTCAATACTTTTTCATAGACACTATCTTGCGGTGCCAATACAATCGATGGAAAGTTTTTATCAATCAAAGCAATTGGACCATGTTTTAAATCCCCCGCCCCATAACCTTCGGCATGTAAATACGAAATCTCTTTTAGTTTCAGCGCCCCCTCATAAGCAATGGGATAATTATATTTTCGCCCTAAGAAAAATAGATCATGATACTTGCTGTATTTTTTCGCCAATTTGGCAATGGTTTTTTCTTGAGCAAAAATAATCTCTACTTTTTCTGGTAGGGTTAATAATTCTTTGGCAATGCGATTACCCATCACTACGCTTAACCCACGTTGGCGACCAACAAATAAAGCCACTAAGGCAAGCATAGTTAGTTGCGCCATAAACGCTTTGGTTGAAGCCACACCAATTTCCGGGCCAGCATGACAATACGCTCCAGCATGCACCTCGCGGGCAATAGTGCTACCAACTACGTTAACTAAACCAAGTACTAAAGCCCCTTTTAATTTAGCTTCTTTAACAGCGGCAATTAAGTCAGCCGTTTCACCACTTTGGGTAACGGCAATTACAGTAGTGTGCTCATCGATAATCGGTTTACGATAGCGAAACTCCGCGGCCGATTCGACCTCGACCGGAATACCGGCATACTCTTCGATCATATACTCGCCCACTAGCCCAGCATACAAAGCCGTACCCATCGCGACAATAATAATGCGATTAGTATTTTGTAAACGATCGGCCTGTTCAATAAACCCACTCATGTGCGCTAAACCCTCTTCCAGTTTTAAACGGCCACGTAAGGCATTCATGATTACATCCGGTTGTTCATGAATTTCTTTTAACATGAAATGTTTGTAGCCTTGCTTTTGCGCCTGGTTAATATCCCAATCGACTCGTTGAATTTTGGCATCAATGGTTTGTGCCTTCAGATCCTTCATGGTGTAACCAGTATCAGTTAACACACACACTTCCCCGTCGTTTAAATAAATTACTTCGCGCGTGTGTTTCATAATCGCCGCCACATCAGACGCCACCATGTATTCACCTTCGCCAATAATGCCTAAAATCATCGGGCTGCCTAATCGCGCTGCCATAATCTTGCGCGGTTCTTTGTTCGATAACGCTACTACCCCATAGGTACCCACCACATCGTTCAACGCCGCTATAAAAGCCTCTTCAAACGATAAAGTTTTATGGTACTCCTCAATTAAATGTACCAGGGCTTCGGTGTCGGTATCGGAATAGAAAGCATGCCCTTTAGCTTGCAGAGCTGATTTGATATCGTGATAATTTTCGATAATGCCATTATGAATCAAATAAATTTCTTCCCGACAATCGCGGTGGGGATGAGCATTATTGTCACTTGGTTTACCATGGGTCGCCCAGCGTGTGTGCCCAATACCAACTGTGCCAGCTAATTTATATTTAGTTAACTCTCTTTGTAAATTACCCAGCTTGCCTACCTTCTTATGGCAAGCCACTCCAGCATTTTCTATCACCGCCAAACCCGAAGAATCGTAACCACGATACTCCATGCGTTTTAGTCCATCAATAATGATTGGGCTAGCTGGTTGTTTACCGATATATCCAATGATGCCACACATAATGCCGTAAGGATGAAGGATTTGGTGGGGTTAGTCAACCTCTCCAGGCTCCTCACCATGAGCCTACCGGTTGATTGCGTATCCCTGGAAAATATCGTACGGATTGACAAACCTACTATAATGTGAAACACTCATCCGCGTTGGCGATTTGAACGTACTAATGTACGTATTAAGTCCTCCTTCTTGGACACATAAATGCACTAACTATATATGAGCGAAACTTTTATCAGTTTATCTGCGAATATTATATTAGCATTTTTTTCCTTTAGTCATGATTAACTTATGAGTATTGAATAGCTATGATAAATATAGAGAAAGAGATCGAGGAATATATCTATAATTACGAAAACCCCAAAAGGATTCCCCTTTCAAAAAAATATCCTTTTCTAATAAAACCAATTATTTTCTTGCGCCATAAGTTGAGAGATGTTCAAAATTTCTTCGATTTTAGGATCAAGTACAAAAAAAACGATGTTTTTTTTGATTGTGTGGTAGCAAGACATCAATCAGTTTTAAGACGAAGACTCGGAGATAGTAATCCAAAACTGCAAGAACAAAAAATTGTAAATCTAAAACAAGCGATTCAGCAATTAAACGGAATAATAATAGAACCTAATCATATTTTTTCGATTTGGAAGATTATAGGTGAACTAAAATATGAAAATGGATATGTTGATGGGATGCTTTTATCAAACGGTAAAGTTATTGAGGGAATTGGTGGCGGACTCTGCCAACTATCAAATTTTCTTTACTGGATTTTCTTACATGCACCAATTGAAACAGTAGAAAGGTATCATCATTCTATGGATGTTTTTCCTGATTCAGGCAGAACTTTGCCGTTTGGCAGTGGAGCAACTATTTTATACAACTTCATAGATCTGAAAGTAAAAAACATATCTACATCTCCATTACAATTAAGAATATGGCTTACCGATAATCATTTGAAAGGACAAATAGTATCCCCTCACCAGATACAAGAAAAATTTCATGTCTTAGAAAAAAATCATTGTTTTATCAAAAGAGGTAAAAAATATTTTAGATATAATGAAATTTGCATAGAAACAAAAATCAATGATAAGGTGATAAAAATAAATAATATTACCACAAATTTCGTACCCGTACTTTATGACGTGACAGAAGAATATCTGCAAAAAAATAATTTTAAAGTTTTGAATTTTACAAACCGGGAAATAACAATTTAAAACAAGGAATTAATTTTCAAGAATTACATTTGTAATCATAGTCAGTAAACGTGTGGTTTAGCCTAGAAGAGACGTGCCGGTGACACATCTCTTCTAGATTCATATTACAATCTTTTTCAGTGCCTGCCCGCCGAAGCTCTGAGCGTAGGCGGGTCTTCAGTTTTTTTCAGTGCCTCAGCGATCAATTCGACCAAGTCTCTAAACCTCATTCGTCACCCGCGCATCTACCGTCTTACGTAAATACGCCTCAACAAACCCTTCCAGTTTTCCATTTAACACTGCGTCGGGGTCGGATTCTTCATAATCGGTACGATGATCTTTTACCATCTTATAAGGATGTAACACATACGAGCGAATTTGATTCCCCCATTCGGCGGACGTGTATTCGCCTCTGAGTTTTAATTTTTCGGCTTGTTCAGCTTGGAGTTGTAACTGGTGTAATTTCGCGCGCAGGATTTTCATGGCGGTGGCTTTGTTCTGATGTTGCGAGCGTTCATTTTGGCAAGTGACCACGATGTTGGTGGCTAAATGGGTAATGCGTACGGCAGAATCGGTGGTATTAACACCTTGGCCGCCTTTGCCACCAGCTCGATACACATCGATGCGCAAATCTTCATCTTTAATCTCCACGGGCGATGATTCCCCCAGTTCAGGTAACACTTCAATCAAAGCAAAAGAGGTTTGGCGCAAAGCATCAGCGTTAAACGGTGATTGCCGCACGAGGCGATGCACACCGTGTTCACTTTTTAAATAACCATAAGCATAGCGCCCGGTTACTTCCAGTGTCGCCGATTTTATGCCAGCTTCATTACCACGTGCCACTTCAAGCACAGACACGGCAAAACCTTTTTGTTCACAATAACGCAACATCATACGCATCAACATTTCGGCCCAATCTTGTGCATCTACTCCACCAGCGCCAGCGTGAATGGCCACCACGGCCGAAGCATCATCATATTTTTTACCGAAGAGTAAATGAAACTCTAATTCGGTAAACTGTTTGGTGAGTGCGGTGCGTTGGAGTTCTAGTTCGGCGGTAATTTCAGGATCCGGCTCGGTTTGATTTAAATCAGCCATCTCTTGGAGATTTTTCAAACTCACTTTCAAGTCATCCCAGGTTTGAATTTCTTTACGCAAATCATTCACGGTTCGGCTAACCGTTTGGGCATGAGATTGATTTTGCCAAAACTCGGGCTGCGCCATTTCCGCTTCAAGGGTGGCTACTTTAGCCCGCATGCCGGCAATGTTTAATTGCTCACCAATCGTACTAATGCGCTCTAACATATTTTGCATGACAGTACATTAGCATAATGATATAATTGCTGCCATGGATCGCCAACGGGTGTTAATATTTATCGTGCTTGCCTCTGGTTTGCTTGTAATTGCCGGGATTATTTGGTGGTTATGGCCACATTCCACTACCACACCACCCCCCGCGGTAAACGCAGCAGTAGAGCCGATCGACCAAAAAACTTTTTTGGATATTAGTGCCGGCCTAGTGGTTTTTCTTAGTACCAGTGAGACCGGTAAAACGGTTTACGCGACCGATACTGCCAGTACGGCCAGTCTGGCTTTATCTGATCAAAGCCAAGAATTACTGAGCAATTATCTGCTCGCGACTAATCATTGGTATGGTGTGACCAATGGTGTAATGTCTCTACACGAATCATCCGGTACAAGAACAATTGGTCAACTGTCCATTCAACCTCAAGCTATAGCGGTTGATTCAGCAGAATTGTATGTAGCTTGGTTTAGTAACGAACAATTACATTTATATACTATTGCTACAGCCGAAGATAAAATTATTTATACCGGCACAACTGGAGCACTGTATGATCAACTAGTGTTTGCACCTGACGGTAGTGAAATGGCTTTTGTGGAAAATAGTCAAAAAATTATTTCGGTTGATTTAGCTGGCGCGGAGTTATATAACTCGATTAGTTTACCGTTTTATGAGTTTCATTCATTAAGTTGGATTACAGCTAATGAGTTTGGATTAGTAGTAACTAGTGCAACGCAAAATCCTGAACCGTTTTCACCCTATGTTTTGGTGTTACAACGCGATGGGACAAAAGCCGAAGAACATAAAATATTAGATCGGGTTGGTGTACCAGTAGTGGTTTGGTCAACGGATGGTAGTCAATGGTTATTTTTTCACCCCTGGCGCAATACTTGGTTAGCTTATAATCGCTTCAATCAAATTACTCAGGAAGTCCCAGCCAAAACCGCTGGTAAGTTAACGGCCTTTGCCTATCAACCCAGTTATAGCTCACTACCAGTTACAATTGAACCAGATATTCCAAGCACTCCAACCACAACCGGTACATTTACTACCACCGCTGATGAATGGGATAACTACAATAATACAATAAGAAACATCGTGGCTAAGTTAAAGATCGATCTTAAGACATATCGTTTCACGACCACTGATCAAGGTTTGTATGTTGAATTCGTTTATAAACCACCGGTTGAAACCACATTCTTGGATACCCTAAAAACCATCTTTGCTACATTTCCTGATGTGCCAACGGTAACACTGGTAATAAAAGATGATACCGGTAATGTAATTTGGCGCGTTGATAATGCCATTAAGACTAATCTCACCGATCAAGGTAATAATTATATACAACTGGCCAAACTGGGTGCTATTCAACCCACGCGGAAATTTTTTAGCACCGATCTATTTACGGTTTTACACCCAAGTAATCTCACTGGTAAAATTTTACCGGACGGCACTATAGTATTTTATTCTACCGAAACTACCTTTCTCTCCAGTACCGCCTGGACTGGCTACAGTATCACGCTTAAACCGTACAGCGCACCCGGTATAACACTCAACCAATGGTTAAGTGTAAATCGCCCCGATGGTATGATTACTAATTCTATCAACGCTGAAGCGGCTCTTTTACATAACAACACGGTTTATTTATTTACTGTGCAACGCGATGCTGGTTTGAAAGAAACCGATAAAACCGATTTACAATCTATGGCCGACAGCCTGAGTTTTTATGACAACAATTAGTGTTACTAAAGAGTTTACTTTTTCGGCTGCACATTTCTTGACAAAATATCATGGTAAATGTGAAAATTTACATGGTCACAATTATCGTCTGGCTGTTACTGTCACTGGGCCATTAAACAATGATGATCTAGTGATAGATTTTACGGAATTAAAAAATCTGGTAAAAAAACACATACTAGATATTTTGGATCATACAAATTTAAATGACAGATTTTCTAATCCAACTTGTGAGCTAGTGGCTGAATGGATATTTACTGAATTAAAGAAATATATACCAGTAACAACCATTCAGCTTTGGGAAACAGACACATCATCAGTAACCTACACCGGCTAATGCGGGCTTACCTGGGCATCGGCAGTAACATCGAACCGCGCCTTGATTATTTGGATCGCGCTATCACCGCCTTAGAACAGTGTGGCCGAGTTATAGAATTATCACCCATTTATGAAACCGAGCCACTTGGGGCTAGTGCCCACGGTTGGCACTTAAACCAAGTGGTGGTGTTAGATACTTCACTGGAACCAGATATTTTGTTAGCGAGCTGTAAACAAATCGAACAGGCTTTAGGCCGCAAACCATACCCCGGCTACACTGATCGTGAAATTGATATTGACATCTTACTATATAACGATACAGTACTAGCGTCGGATGAGTTAATTATCCCTCATCGGGCTTTGGCTGATAGAAATTTTTTTCTTCAACCACTATCAGATGTCGCACAATTAATAATAGAACCCCGGTCTGGTAAAACTATTAAACAATTATTAGATAACTGTCCGGATACACTCCAAGTAAAACTATATGAACCAAACTAAAATTGAAACTCTGATTGCCCAACTTCTAAAAGAGATAGATCCAGCACCAGCGCGGGAAGGGTTAAAAGACACTCCAGCCCGAGTAGCTAAAAGTTATCACAAATTATTTGCTGGATACGATATTGATCCGGCCTCGTTGTTAACTTTTTTTGATAGTGAACACTACGATGAAATGGTGACGTGCAAAGCGATTGATTTCTATTCAACTTGTGAACATCATTTATTACCGTTTTACGGCAAGGCACACATTGGTTATATCCCACAATCTAAGATTATTGGTTTATCAAAATTGCCCAGAATAGTGGAAGTATTTGCGCGCCGATTACAAAATCAAGAACGTTTAACCTCACAAATAACTGAGTTTTTAGATCACGCCTTACAAGCCAAAGGGATTGGTGTGGTGCTAGAAGCCACTCATTTATGCATGCAAGCGCGTGGCGTGGAAAAACAAAACACCATTGTTACGACATCATCATTTCGCGGCTTATTTAAAATCAACCAAAATACGAGACATGAATTCTTATCGCTTTGTCTTGATCGATAAGACACGTGCATATCAAGGTGATGGTTATCATGGTCTAATCACCTCGTGGCTACAATTAAAAAAATGGTATTGTTCTGGTGCGGCTAGACATCAACTAGTTATTGGCTTTATCAACTATGAACAGGATCAAGTGTATTTTGGAATATTTGATCGTTTCAAACCAGTATCTTTACAGACCCTGTTGAATCCAACACCATTTAAGATAAAACTATCTTACCCAAATTATTCTCAATATAAAAAAGCCATTAATAAAATTATTCACCATTTAAGTATTGGGGATATTTATCAAGCTAATTACTGCTATAGATTATCTGGTAAAACACGGGCTAGTCTTGAGCAAATTGCTTACCGTTTATTACACAATCAACCAACCCCTTATGCGGCTATCATTACTACTCCCGATCACCAAATAGTTTGTAACTCTCCGGAATTAGGGATAAGACTAAATAATAATTTATTGGAGACAAAACCAATGAAAGGAACTGCGTCGGTGTCTTCACCAAGATCACAGCTACTTTCCAGTGCCAAAGAAAAAGCCGAGTTGGATATGATTATTGATGTGCACCGCAATGATTTGAATCGAGTGTGTCTGCCGGGAAGTGTGGTGGTAAAAAAACGACGGGAAATTATTAAATACAAAACGGTTTATCAAGCTCAAGCGGTGATTCAAGGTATGAAAGACAAACACTACAATATACTCGATGTATTAAAAGTGATGTTACCATTTGGTTCAGTGACGGGGGCGCCTAAACAACGGGCGGTAGAAATATTACAAGATTTAGAAACTCAACCCCGCGATGTGTATTGTGGCGCGATGGGTTATATCGCCGGGCGTAATCAAGCTGAATTTAATATCGCGATTCGCACGGCTACTCTGCGAGACAATCAATTGCATTATTACGTTGGGGGTGGTATTACGTTGGCATCTACTCCAGCCAAAGAGTATCAAGAAACCCTAACTAAAGCCAGATTATTATTACCATGAAAATTTCCATAAACGGTCAGTTTGTAAAAAAAATCTCTTTATCTGGGAAAGAACCTGAGTTTATGTGTGCTTATGGTGTGTTTGAAACGATTAGAACCTATGGTGGTAAACCGTTTCAGTTATCGGCTCATTTAAAAAGATTACAAGAATCAGCTAAGGTGATTGGGTTAAAAATGGCTTCTCAGAAAACGATTACTCAATATATTTCAAAACATACTGATGAAAGAATAAAGAATAAAGAATTAAGAATAAAAGTAATTGGGGCACCAAATAGAATTTATGTGTTGTCTGAGGAATTAAAAATAGATTCTAAAATATATAAAACTGGGGTGAAATTATTAAACTATCCCTATCAACCAGCTGTGCCAAAAATAAAATCTTTAGCCAGAATATTTGAATATCAAGCACATGAATTAGCTCTAAAACAAGGCTGTTTTGATGCCTATCTGGGTAATGAATGTGCCTGTGCAAATATATTTATCATAAAAAATAATACTATCATTACTCCCAATCGAGATATTCTGTATGGTGTCACTAGACAAGTTGTTTTGAATTTGTGCAAAAACCGTTATCGCGTTGTGTTTAAGAAAATCACCTGGCAGGATATCCAACATAGTGCGGAATGTTTCATCACCCAAACATCTACGGGGATTGTACCGGTTGGTAAACCAGGTCAGATTACTAAAGAATTAATAAAGTTGTTTGAGTATGAAAAAAAGTAGAGTTAATTTAATGGGTATCGTTAACGTCACACCGGATTCATTCTCGGATGGTGGTCAATTAAAAACCACTCGCGCAGCTGTCCAGCATGCTCTGCAACTCGTGCGTGAAGGCGCTGCGGTGATTGATATTGGCGGTGAATCTAGCCGGCCGGGTGCTAAACCTGTCTCACTGCAAGAAGAACTACACCGGGTTATTCCAGCAATTAAGGCTTTACATAAAAAAACCAACACACCCATTTCGATTGATACTTACAAAGTAGAGGTAGCCAAACAGGCCATTCAAGCTGGTGCTACCTGGATAAATGATATTACCGGCCTGCGTGATCCGGCCATGCGCCAGTTAGCCGCTCAACACCACTGTACCGTGATAATAATGCACATGCTAGGTGAACCACAAACCATGCAAAAACACCCACGTTATAAAAATGTCGTTTTTGAGGTAAATAATTTTTTTAAACAACAAATCAAACTGTGTCTTGCATCTGGTATTAAACCAGATAAGATTATTTTAGACCCTGGCATTGGGTTTGGAAAAACTGTCTCACATAATTTGGCATTGATTAAAAACATTGCTGTGTTCGGAAAAAAACCCGTCATGGTGGGGGCATCACGCAAATCATTTATCGGTAAATTAACCGGCGCTGATATACAAAACAGGCTACCAGGTACGCTGGCAGCCCATTTTATAGCCGTCCAACATGGTGCCGCCTGGTTACGGGTGCACGATGTGGCTGCTCATAAACAATTTTTAGATATGACTGGCGCTAACTGATCCTGACCAAATGCAACTATCATCTGAGGCGGCATGATAATAATTACCTTTAATCTTTCTGGTTCTGGTTAATCTACCTTTAATATATCGGTCATAACCGGCAATATCATAATTTAAACGAATGCGCCGTACTCCGTTACGCATAAAAATACGACCCGTACCAAGTTCCGCTGGAGTTTGCGCTTCATCGGAAAATTTTACTCGCGCATCATTAATTGTTCCATTAGCGTCCATGTCCACAATTCTAATGACAATATTGCCCGTGGCACCGGCTGTATAGCACAACCCGCCATCAAGCAATTCCCAATCACCATTGTATCGACCCTCCAAATTAGACGGTACAAAAGCATAGGCTGACATTGGCATAAACCAACTAGTAACAGCGAACAACGAACTAACAACGAATAGCATTTTTGTAATTTTTTTCATAATTGTCCTCCCCAATTAAAAATTAACTTAATTAATAAATTTATATTAGCACACTATAATAACTTGCACCATTCGCAGTCATTACAACCAGTTGAGAATTCTAGATTTTGAATGTGTTGATAAGTCTCCACTAATTCAGTGGTCACCTGTTTCACATCGTCGTCACTAAACTCATACCGCCGATGCACAAATTGTTGTTTCTTTTTACTCGGCTGAATAAAGTGAATTTCGCCTGACACAGGGGTATAACCAAAATCACCAGCGGCGTCACAGAGTAATTTATAAAACACTAATTGACGGTAATAAGATCCACCCACGGCCAAATTGGCACTTTTATTATCCGGATTGCCGGTTTTATAATCGATCACATGTATTTGTTTACTGGCTTCATCAACCACTTGAATCGCATCAATTTTTCCGACAATGGGCACTTCCCCGACCAGACAATTATACGGTTTAAAGTCTTTCTCCATAAACTTGTTTTTTTGCAAAAACTCATAATGCACCGGGTAATATTTGTCTAGCAACTTTTCACCAAAATCTAAACTATCTTTAAAATCTTTTTTACTCATTAATTGTTTTTCAAGTTCTCTTTTAAATATTAAAAACACATCCGCTTGGCTCGGCAGCTCCTTTAAAGTGTTATGCATGGCTACTCCAAACCCAACGGCGCGTGACATGGTTTGCGGTACACGTAATAAATCTTGATACAAAAACTTGATCGGACACTCCAAATAATCATTCAAGTGCGTGGCACTCATTCGATAATTCTCTAGCAAACTCTTAAGATAAACTTGATTGGTTTCTATAACAACTTTAGGCTGGCTAAGAGTCAGTTGCAAACGCTCGATCGGTTCAGCTTCAACCTCGGCTACACCATCAGCCGGTTTTACAATATCACTCGGTAATTCATTTAAAAACTGGCTTGGCATCAGGGCACGGCCGGTAGCGGATTGTTTAGCCACACTTAAATATAAATGTTCTTTAGCGCGCGTCATGGCCACATAAAATAAGCGCCGCTCATCTTCATTGCGTTCATGCTTGGCCAACTCAGCGCTTAATTGAATAATGCCTTCGGGTAGTTTTAATTTGCTGCGATCCGGTACGTTACCCCAGTGTTTATCGCGACAATGAATCATAAACACATGTTTAAACTCTAACCCTTTGGCTCGATGCGCGGTCATAAGTTGTACAGCATTGGCCTGAGTGGATAACGGTTCTTCTTCTAAAGTTAGATCATGGTGTTGTAATAACTGAAAATAATCTAACACATTCTTAATAGTAATAGTTGGTTCACGGCGTGTTAAATTGACGACGGCATGATACAAACTACTTAATCGGTTTAGATGCTCAATCGCATGATCGTGTTGCAGCACATAGCGTAACCAACTAGATTCGTTCACTATCTGAGTAAACCACTCCGTACACAAATCATTATGCATTGCACTGCGCCAATGAACCACACGCTGCTTAAATTCTGTAATTACCGGATCGGTTAATTGGAGAAGTTTATCATTGTGTAATCCCAGCCAACGAGCATGCACTAAGCTAAATAAATTCGCGTCGCTATCACCGTAAGAAATATATTGAAATAACCGCAATAATTGTTGAATTAATGGATCGGATAAAATATTTCGTCCCGACACACTATGCACTGGTATATTTAATTGTCTGAGCGTTTCTAAGATGGCTTCACCGTCACTATTAGTTCGATACAACACAGCGATTTCTTCCGGAGCCACACCGTTAGCTAATAGCGCCTGAATGCGTTTCCCAACCCAAAATAGTTCTGTACTGGGCGAGCTTAACGTAGCTATTTCTAGTGGAACAGTTGGTAAATCACGCGCCGACTTTAAGTGAGATTTTAATTCTGGAATATATTTGGCTAAACTTTGTTCATTGTGATCAATCACGGCACTGGCGGCATCCAGTATCCATTGTTGGCTGCGATAATTTTGCTGTAAACTGATTAATTTAGCGGCTTTGCCATAGCGGTGTTGGAACGATAAAATATTTTCTAAGGCCGCGCCTTGAAATCGGTAAATCGATTGTTTATCATCCCCCACCACAAATACATTAGGCGCCGGATCATTCCCTGCCAATAAGTTAATAATTTCATTTTGCGCATTATTGGTATCTTGATATTCATCCACTAATAAATGCAAATACTGTTCTCTATACTCAGCTAACAAATCTGGGTCTTTTTTAAAAACAGCGATAACGTGCAACAACATATCTTCATAATCATAGAGTTGTTGATCTTGCAATTTTACCTGATAGGCGCGATACACTTCTACTAAAGCTTGCTGCTTTTCGGTTAGTTCAAATTTGGCTAAATCATCCGGTGAGACATGTTCACGTTTTAGGGTTTGAATGGCGTGGACAATTTCAGAAATATAAAAATCCGGTGCGCCGAATGGTTTTAATAAACTATCAGCTGGAAGCGTTTCGATGATCTCCTGAATTAAAGTAATATGATCCAAATCGGTGATTTGTTGTAAAGCCGCTTGGGCGACAAATAACTCCGGATGATCAATAATCACTTCGTTACAAAAACTATGAAAGGTATGCACTCGCACTTGATAGCCAATTGAACCCAGTAGGCTAACTAAACGTTGCCGCATAGCCTGGACTCCACTTTCAGTGAAGGTTAAGCACAGTATATTACTGGGTTTAAGATCCTGGGTTTGCAACAAACGGGCTATCCTGAGAGCGATAATCTGAGTTTTACCCGTACCGGCTCCAGCCAAAACCAACATCGGGCCATCGACATGATCAACCGCCCGAACCTGTTCCGGGTTTAATAACTGATACTGAACGTCAATTAAATTGGACGACAATTTGGCAGTAGGCATCATCGTTGGGCGAATGGATTGTAACAGTGGGATGATGTTGTTTAAAAGCCGCTTGCGCTTTGGTGGCTAAAGCCAGAGCCACTTTTCTGTTTAACACTTTATACTCAATAGTGTTGACGGTAGTTTTAGCTTGTACTAATACTGTTTTATCTTTAGTGTAGCGCTGAACAATATTTGTTAATAAACGCATTAAGTCGGTTTTTTCTTCGACCTTTTTAACATTAATAAACTGCACCGTACTAATTGACCGGCTGGGTTTTTGTGCACCCTCTTTGCGGGTGATTTTATCTGTCTTGGGTTGTGGCATAGTCAGAGATTATAGTAGCACAAGTGTAAAATGTTGTATAATACCAATATGCCGGAATTACCTGAAGTTGAAACATTAGCGCGAGGCTTACGAACACATATTGTTGGTAAAACTATCACCAAGGTTATTGTTCATGAAGCCAAAAAGTTTAAGGGCACACCAGTAGAATTACGTAAATATGTTCTGAAAAGAACCGTCTCTGCTGTAGACAGAAAAGCCAAATGGTTGGTTTTAAAGCTGTCTTCAGGTTATAGTTTTGTCATTCATCTCAAAATGACCGGGCAGTTACTTTATCAAAAAAAAGAACCCCTGCCGTTACCGAACAACCATACCCGAGTACAATTCATGTTCAGCGATAAAACCCAATTATTTTTTCAAGATATGCGTAAGTTTGGTTATGTAGAGCTTTATAGCCCAACTGGTTTAGCCGAGTATTTTATAAAAAAACGTCCAGGAATAGAACCCATTCAACCGACTTTTACTTTTGCGTACTTTAATCAACAATTAAAAAGTCACGGTAACACATCACTTAAGGCAGTTTTATTAAACCAACAATTAATTGGCGGCATTGGTAATATTTATAGTGATGATATTTGCTGGCAAGCTAAAGTAAAACCAATGCGGCGCGTAAAAACCTTGACACTGTCTGAGCGTAAAGCCATTCACGTAGCGGCTCGAACCATTTTGCAAGAAGCGATCAAACTTGGCGGTACATCTTTTAGCCATTTTTATTCGGTCACTGGTAAACAAGGTTCTTACTGGAATCACCGTAAAGTTTATCAACGGGTGGGCGAACCATGTTTGAGATGCGGTTCGATTATCAAAAAAACCAGATGTGCTGGCCGAGGCACGTGTTATTGTTCGGGTTGCCAAAAATAAACAGACCTCTCCCCCTGCCCCTCTCCTTCAGAAGGAGAGGGGAGCTTTTTATAAATCTTTTCTTTCTTACTCCCTCCTCTCCTGAGGAAGGAGAGGAGGGTTGGGGAGGGGAGGTCTCTCGAGTTGCCAAAAATAACTCAACTGGTAATATGATAGCACTGTATAGGAGCGTCCTTATGGACTGAGAAGTATCCTTACATTACCTGATCTGGGTTATGCCAGCGTAGGGAATACAGGCTGTATTCCCTATAAATTGGGAATTTTATTTTTAATAAACATATTTTGTGAAAAAAATATATATACTACTCACCGTATTTCTTTTTGGTACTGGTTGTGTAAAATCAACACCAGTGGCCACCGAACCGACTACATTAACAGTTTACACATACGACAGCTTATCGGCCGACTATGGATTACTCCCAGCCATTAAAGATCAATTTGAACAGGATCATCAAATCACTTTAAATATTGTTAGTTTTACTGATACTGGGGCGATGTTAAATCAATTAATCGCGGAGAAAAATAATCCTAAGGCCGACGTAGTGTTAGGGTTAGATAACATTAACCTACCTGATTTAAAAACTAATAATCTACTAGATCCATATAAACCAACCAGAGCTAGTGCTATTCCAAAACGACTCCGGTTTGATAATGATTTTACTATGACCCCGTTTGATTATGGTTATGTTAGTTTCGTCTATGATAGTCAGGCACTAACCTTTTCTGAACCGATTAGCTTGATGGAATTAGTAAATAATTCAGCTTACAATAAAAAAATTATTATCGAACAACCCGGTTTGTCCTCCCCCGGTACACAATTATTGTTTTGGGCACATCAGGCTTTAGGCGATGACCAAGCCAAAGAATTTTTTGATAAACTATCCAATCAAGTTCTAACAGTAGCGCCAGATTGGAACACGGCTTACTACTCAATGTTTTTAAATGATCAAGCTCCGATTGTATTAAGTTATGTTACCAGTCCGGCGTACCACATTGATCAAGAACAAACCGACCGTTACAAAACAATTCCCATAACAGATGGTTATTTACCACAAGTTGAAGGTGTCGGCTTGGTGCATGGTAGTGCAGCCACAACTCTAGGACAACAGTTTATTGATTACATGTTGAGTCAACCTGTCCAACAAGCTATCCCTACTACCCAATGGATGTTCCCTGTTTTGAAAAATGAGGTAACACTGCCTGATGCCTATTCACAAATTATCACACCGAATTTAAAAACCAGCTTACCACTTGATGAAATTACTATACAAAATAATTACACACCTTACCTAGAACAATGGCATACCAGCTTTGGTCTGTAATTTGGTTTACTCTCTGGCAAGCTAGTTTAACTACCCTATTGGCAATTTTTCTAGGTGGTAGTCTAGCCCTGTTTGAGCGTGCTACTCGTGCCCATCCCCCAACTTTCCTATTTCCTATTTTCTATCTACCTGTTTTTCTTCCCCCTATCCTAGTGAGTACCAGTTTTATTCAGCTCTTTTCGGGCTCGTCACTGCTCTATACACCAACCATGGTGGTACTGGCCCACCTCTACTACAATATCCCTCTGGCTTATCTTGCGATTCATTCTGCTTTGCAGGCTATCTCATTTCATACCGAAGAGTCGGCTCGGGTGTTAGGAGCGAACAATAAACAACTGTTTCTTACCCTGTGGTGGCCACAACTCAAACCAACTATCCTAGGTGTAGCCGGTATCATCTTTTTGTACTGTATCACTAGTTTTGCACTACCCTTACAACTAGGTGGTATCCATGCCCAAACTCTCGAAGTGTGGCTGTATCAACGCATTATCCTCTATCATGATTATAACCTAGTTGGTTGGATCACCGGCTTGCAGACTGTGATTTTCAGTCTGGTTATTTTATTAATAATTCGTCCCAATCTTAAACCCCAACTATCTTTTACGCCCCCCACCATCATTCATCATTCTTCATTCTTCATTCATTTTATTCATGCCTGTTTAGCAATAATAGTACTAACTCCTCTTGCATTCTTTGTTTTTAAAACAATTAGTCAAACCAATCTTAAAACACTGACCTTATTAACTCACAGCCATTTTTTTCTAAGTATTCTTTGGACAACAATGTTAGCCAGTTCTGTTATTATAACAACTTTATTTATCAGTCTATTATTAAAATCTTCCTTTAAAATCAGTGTTTTATTATTAACCTTATCACCAGTAACACTGGGTTTTATCTGGTTACTGATATTAGGCCAAAGTAAATTAAGCCTCTGGTTAGCTCTGGTAATCGGATTAGTACCGATCACAAATTATTTCATCGCCCAAAGTTATCGGCAACTACCGGAATATTTTCATAACACAGCCAAAATATTAGGTGCTAATTACTTACAACAATATCTGTTAGAAATTAACTGGTTAAAACCGACTATTAGCCAGGTGATAAGTTTAGGCATCGCCTTTGTGTTTGGCGATATTGCCTTGGCTAGTTTACTTGCCCCCAACAATGCTCCAACTAGCATGCAAGTAGCCTTTGGCTTGTTATCTAGTTATCATTTTCAAGTTGGTAGTTTAGCGCTTGTGTGTATATTAGGGATAATTTTTATAACCATATGCTCAACCTCCAGATTACTCAGGCGTTAATCCTTAGAGATATTCACATTACTGTACCCACTGGTGATATTTTAACTGTGCTGGGAAAATCCGGTTCGGGTAAAACTACATTATTACGCTGTATCGCCGGCTTACAAGATTATACTGGTAATATAACAGGTTTCCATCCAAAACGACTTGGATATATTGAACAACACAATACCCTCTTTCCACATCTTACTGTCGAAGAAAATATAAATTATCCCTTACATGTTCGACACCTAAAAAAATCAAGTACTGAGATTATGAATGATTGTGGTGTCGCACAATTAACTACCCGTTACCCCCATGAAATTAGTGGTGGTGAAATTAGGCGTGTAATGTTAGCCAGAAGTTTAGTTTATGAACCAACGGTATTATTGTGTGACGAACCTTTCGCCGCGCTTGATGCTATTACTCGGGTAGAGCTGGCGCGCTGGTTTAAACAACTAATAACGCAAAAAAACATTACTGTCATATACGTTACTCACGATATTAAAGAGGCACAGTTCATGAGCCAGCACTTAATTATACTCGATCAGGGTAAAATGACTGATAATACTAGCCTATTGCACGCTCACTTCTAATACTATACGATACTGCCATGTTAAAACGACAATTAGCCTTATTAGAGCGCATCATGGATACAATTAGCTATAAGCTTGATTTGGATGAAGTATTGAAGGAAGTGGTTGAATTAGTCTCAGATACCATGAAAGCCGACTCTTGTTTGATCTATCTAGTGCAGGATGATCACTTAATTTTGAAAGCGTCCAAGATACCACACCCAAAAATGATTAACCAAGTGGCCATGAAATTTGGTGAAGGTATCACCGGTTGGGTAGCTGAACATCGCCAGTTAGTAGCTCTTACGGAGCAATCTTATGCCGATAAACGTTTTAAAGTAGTACCCTATTTAGATGAGGATCGCTGGGAAGCCTTTGTATCAGTACCAATTATTTATCAGGATGAAATTGTGGGAGTAATTAATGTGCAACACCGCCGCAAAAAACAACATCCAGAAACCGAGTTAAGATTATTACGGTTAATTGCCACTCAAGTTGGTGGAGCCATTTATAACGCTAAACTGATTTCTGAAACGCAAACTCTCAAAGCGGCGCTAGAAACGCGTAAAGTGGTGGAAAAAGCTAAGGGTATTTTAATGAAGAAACAACAACTCACCGAAGAGCAAGCTTATGGTTTGATTCAAAAAAAATCGATGGATACAAAAAAGACTATGAAAGAAATCGCCGAAGCGATTATTATTGCTTTATCGCTGTAAACTATGCTTAATCGTGAAGGATTACTTGAACTTAAAAAACATTTACCCGATAAAACTGGTGAGGAAGGACGTGTCTATTTTTTTGGAACACCAGACGATCCCCAGGTTTTAAAAGAATGGTATCAAACTCATTGGCATGGACAAATTGAACGAACCACCGGTAAAAAAATTCCCATATCACCCTTTCATCATAAAACCAAATATTATGAAATGTCTTTAATCTACGAACTTTTTCCGGAACACACTATCGGTGTTACTGGTGCCGCCGATCCCCGTTTGGATAGTGCCGCTGATGGTGCTGGCTACCCCGTTACTGTGATGAAACGAGTGAGCGGTGATCCTACACAACAAGCTGAGTATGATGCCATAATTGATAAAGCCTATGAAACATTATTGGATCAAACTCAAACAATTGAGCAAAAAAAACGAGCCACTCAAAAAGCTGATCGAGCCGTAGTAAAACATTTTGGGAGTGATTTGCGTGACACGGTAAGAGAAACTAGTGCCAGAGCCACCGATCAATCACCAGCAGCCACCATTGATCGGGCATTAAAGTTAGCGCGCGAGATCAATCCTGATAGTGTTGTAGTACAAATGCTGGAACATGGTATCGCTCCAGTGCGACCCCAATTTAATTTTATTCCTGGTCAGGCTAGTCATGGTACATTTATAGAAGTTGAGATTATTGATCGTGATAGACTGAGAAAAAAGTTAAATGATCGCCAAAATCATGAAGTCTTACAAAGACGCTTTACCCGCTATGATATTTTTCGCCAATTGGATTTAGCTTATACACTTTTGTTTTGTAATTGCCCGCAATCTTTGATAGACGACCCAGCCGTGCAGCAAGCCGCCTACGAGGCCTTGATAACTACAAAACATTATTTAGAAACTACACCGGCAGATCGTATTAATTTTGAACCATACCGAATATTTGCCGGCATTGGTCTGTCTTATATACATGATCGGACTCTTTTGCTCAAAGCCTTGGCACCAGCTGCGATAGAACAAAAACTCCGCAGTTGACAGTTTTTTCCAAGACGCTATACTTTGCTAGTACAATGTCGTACACCAATTAAGACAATGCTGTCTTCACCTCACTTGTATACAATGTATATAAGGGGGCGAAGATTTTTTCTTTATTAGTAATAATTTAATATCTTATGACGACAGCGGAAATATTAGCCAAAGTGAAAGCCGAACACGTGACCATGGTAGGATTTTGGTTTACCGATGTACTCGGCCAACTAAAGGGAATTACTTTTCCGGTAGAAAGACTCGAGCGCTATTTAGAAGAGGGCACCTTTTTTGATGGTTCATCGATTGATGGTTTCTCCCGCATCGAAGAAAGCGATTTAGTGCTCAAACCAATTTTAGATTCGTTCGCCATTTTACCAATTGAGGCGGATGTCCATAAAATCGCTCGCTTCATGTGCTCGGTATATGATGCTCATGGTTTACCGTATGGCTCAGACCCACGTAATGTTTTAGCCCGCAACGTCGCTTTTGCTAAACAACAGGGTTATGATTATTTTGTTGGACCTGAACTAGAATACTTTTATTTTAAAGATAATACCGCCACAGTTGGTTTAGACAAAGCCGGTTATTTTGATCAGATTACTCTGGAACAAGGTACCATTTTGCGTGAACGCACGGTGGAGGCTCTAGAACGACTCGGTTATAGCGTTGAACGTGGCCATCATGAAGTGGCTCCATCACAACAGGAGATCAACATGAAATACAGTGATTCTCTATCGATGGGAGATATTGTCATGACATATAAATATGTGGTGAAAGAAATTGCTCGTGAACATGGCGCCTATGCTACATTCATGCCCAAACCGATTTTTGGCCAAAATGGCAGCGGCATGCATGTGCACCAAAGTTTATGGAAAAATGGGGAAAATATGTTTCATGATAGTCGCGATGAATATGGTTTATCCAGTTTAGCTAAATCCTATGTGGCTGGAATTTTAAAACACATGCCGGAAATAGTCTTAGTAACTAATCAGTATGTAAACTCATATAAAAGACTCGTGCCAGGTTACGAAGCACCCGCTTACCTAGCCTGGGGTCGCCGTAACCGCTCTACGTTGGTGCGTATCCCTCTAACCCGTGGTGAAGCTAATGCTACCCGCATTGAATTACGTTGCCCAGACCCAGCCGCTAACCCTTACTTAACTTTTGCCGTAATGTTACGCGCCGGTCTAAAAGGTATTATGGAAAATTATCAATTAAGCCCAGCCACGGAAAATGATATTTTCGAAATGTCTGATGAAGCGATGGCTAAAGCCAATATCACCGCTCTGCCCGGTAGCTTAAAAGAAGCGATTAATTTAGCCAAAAACAGTGTTTTACTGAAAGACACTTTAGGTGAGGATGTGCACGCTAAACTAATCATGAATAAAGAAATGGAATGGAATAATTACCGCCGTCAAGTGCACCACTACGAAATCGAAACTTATTTGCCAATGCTTTGATTTATCTCCGCCAGCATTTCTTCAACCACACTATCCTCCACGCCATGCAGCTCAGCGATCATGGCAAAAGTATCAAAAGCTTGCCCAGGACAAAACACACAGGCCACCTGCTCGCCAAAATACTTGAGCATAATCTCCTGGGCTTCAGGATGCTCTAACAATACTTCGCCGATGAGAGATTCTTTGGTGATTGTAGGCATGAGAGTAAACTAGATATTTAACGACGGTTAAGGAAATAACCGATAACACTGGTACTAGAAATAAATTCCCTAATAGTTGATTGCGTAAAAACGGCAACCCATTAATATATGATAGCATTAAACCGGCCGACGTGTGGGCGTACATACCACTAAGCTGCCAGACACCAAAATTCGTCCACAAATAAAAGAATAGTGTTGTTATCATACCAAACCCGGTGAACTTTAAACTATCCTGCCAAACTTGAATAGTTTTACGCTGTCGTCTTTTTAACAAAGAACTAGCTAAACCAATTATCGCCCAGGCACTCCAGGTGTAGAGCATAATATTGGTATTACCTATTACCATATCCGTACCAACGACACTACACAAACTAACTAGTAATCCCAGATACGGCCCCAGTAACGCCCCCGCTATAATCGATACACTAGTTAAAGTTTCAACATTTGGATACTCAAGTAATAACAATCTACCTAATCCACCCAAGACAATTAAACTTATTGCGATTATTAAATTCTTTTTTGTAAAATGTTTCATTTTGAATCGTACTGCACCATCCCCCCGCCCTTCCTATTCTAGGAAGGGAGCAAGATAATTTTTCTTACCCCCTCCTACGATAGGAGGGTTGGGGAGGTGTGTTGTTGGTTAACTACACTTAGAATACCCACAGTTAAAGCAAGTTAGGCAGCCTTCGGCCATGGCCATGATACTACTACATTCCGGACACTCTGGGGAGAAACCGGTGTTGGCTACCGACGAACTGGCGGAAATTAGTTTATATTTGCCTTCGGCTTTTTTCACCGTGGTTGTCATAGTGTCTTCCACCATTTGTTCAACTTCAGCTTGTTGTTGCGCCGGGGCTGGTTTTAATTCAAGGTCTTGCATGTGTTGGCTGAGCACCTGCGCGATAGCATCGGGAATAGATAAAATCATACCGTTCTTACCAAAGATCGGCATTGGTCCACGAATCCCTTTAATTTGCTCAACCACAGTTGGCAATGGGATACGAGCGCGTAAGGCGAGCGACACCAACCGACAGATCGCCTCAGATTCTTCCGCAAACACTCCACCGGCTTTACCAATCGTGGCGAACACTTCAAATGGTTTACCGTCTTCATCATGATTAACTGTTACAAACATGGTACCGTAACCAGTTTTAATCTTATACGTGATGCCAGCCACTTTTTCTGGACGCAAACGAGGTGAAATAATCGCATCTTTGGTCTCGGTTTTGTCAGGTTTAGCGGCTGAGTCTTTTTTAGTGTCGGTTAAACTGGTCAACACGGCTTCACTGCGTGAACCATCTCGGAAATATGTTACTCCTTTACAACCTAAATCATACGCCTTGATATAAAGCTCTTGTACTTGTTCTTGCGTGTGTGTATGTGGAGCATTAACCGTTTTACTGATACTAGAATCAACATAGCGCTGAATCGAAGCTTGCATGCGCACGTGTTCTTCTGGTGTTAACACTTTGGCACTAACAAAATAATCAGGCATGTCATTAACATCAGGGTGTGCATCCTTCCAGGCTTTATATAAGGGGTGATACACCGTATGTACACCTAAACGATCTTTGCGTTGGAAAGCAAAATCATAGACTGGTTCAATACCAGAACTAACGCCAGCCAGAATACTGGTGGTGCCAGTGGGAGCTTGAGTTAATAACACACCATTGCGTAAACCTTGCCGCGCGATGGTATCTTGCAAAGCCTGAGGTAAACGTTTAATGAAAACTCCTTGCATGAATTTATCCTTGTCAAAAGCCGGAAACGGACCTTTTTCTACCGCTAATTCACTGCTAGCGGCATAGGCTTCATCGCGAATGGTCTGATGCATCTTTTCAACAATCTCTAGTGATTCTGGGCTACCATAACGCACGTTCATTTTTATCAAAGCATCGGCTAACCCCATAGTGCCTAAACCAGTGCGTCTAATGCGCCGTTGGGCCGCTTCATTTTCTGGGAAGAAATACTCAGTGGTATCGACTACATTATCTAAGAACCGAATAGCAATCCGGGCTACCTTTCCCAAACGATCATAATCAAAAGTATTATCGGCGCGCACACAGTTAGCTACGTTGATTGATCCTAAATTACATACACCCCAAGCCGGTAAACCTTGCTCACCACATGGATTAGTGGCGATAATTTCTTCAAAGTACCAAGCATTGGATTCTTTATTGTAACGTTCTTTGAACATTAAACCTGGCTCACCAGATGCCCAAGCGGATTCACAGACAAGATTCCATAAATCTCTAGCTTTGACTGTTTTGTAAACTTTACCGCGCCATTGTAGATTCCAATCGGCATTGGCTTTGACTGCTTGCATGAAACTATCCGACACACACACCGACAAATTGGCGTTAGTAATTTGACCCATGGTACGTTTAACCGTGATGAATTCCATTACATCAGGATGATCAATATCCAACATGAGCATTAATGCGCCTCGTCTTGACCCACCTTGAATAATCAAGCCGGTGGCAAAGGAATACAATGCCCCAAACGAGACCGCCCCGGAAGCGGTGCCATTGACCCCTTTCACATAAGCCCCGCGCGGACGCACACTGGAAAGATTCACTCCCACACCACCGCCTCGGCTCATAATTTCCACCATCAGTTTAACACTATCCAAAATGCCACCTCGACTATCATCGGGTGATGGGATAACAAAGCAGTTATATAACGTTAAAGGTACGCCAGAGCCCGCGCCGGATAATATTCGGCCACCTGGAACAAAATCGAAACCATTTAATATACTATAGAATTTTTCTTCCCACTCTTGTTTTTTGCTATCAGTTTTTTCAACAGTCGCAATGGCTTTAGCTACCCGCTGCCACATTTGTTCGGGAGTGTCTTCGATGCGCTTGCCTTGGTCGTCCTTTAAAGTATAGCGATCGAAAAAGACGTCTTTGGCTAAGCCCTGCAGATTGTACATAAGATTATGTTGATTTATCTATATATAGTGGTTAGAAACAAAGTATACCACAATATATTGTGTTGTCACTGTGGATAACCTAGTAGCGCTCTAATGTTCAATACCAAGCCTAGGGGCAAAGTTGACGTAATTGAAATAATGCTTAGCCGGTTGCATCACGGTCACTAAATCGGCCAGATTAAAGAGCGCCGGGTGCGCTTCAGCGCCGGTTAGAACTACTTCAGTTTCACGGTGACGATTATCAAGAAAATCAACCAGTTCTTCAATTGGCAATAGACCATAGTGCACCGCTGAGGTAATTTCATCTAAGATTAGAACATCCGGGCGTTGTTTACTGCGCATCGCCTGGCGAGCATAATCTAAACCTTGTTTCGTAAAATAAGCATCAGCGGCTTGAAGTGCATCGAGTGACAATAAATCAGCTCGACCAAATTGAACAATTTCGATATTAGACCCTAATTTCTGAAAGGCTAGAAACTCACCGGCATCTTTGTGCCCCTTTAAAAATTGAATCATCAAGACACGATGGCCTTGCCCAGCCGCGCGTAACAAAACACCCAAAGCCGCTGAGGTTTTACCTTTACCCGCGCCGGTATAGAGATGAAGATAACCTAATTTTTTCTTTGGCTGATGTGACTTGGTTGGCTTAGGATGAATATGCATAGTGGTTTTTAAGTTTTTTTCTTATGTTTGTTCATTAGGCGCTCAACTTCTTCCTGAAAGGATAATAAATCTTCAAAATCTTGATACACTGAAGCAAATCGGATATAGGCTATTTTATCAATTTTTTTCAAATGACGCATCACGATATCCCCAATCGCCTTTGATTCAATCACATCTTCGCTAGTGGCGGCAATTTGAATATCCCGCTCAATCCCCGCTACAAGTTTCTTAAACCGTTCGTCATCTTTAAGACGTTTTTCTAAGGCAATGTGTAAACCACGGGTAATTTTTTCTGTAGAATACGGTTCCATTCGACCAGCCCGCTTTTTTACCGTCAAGTTAAGAATTTCGACTTGTTCTTTGGTGGAAAAACGAAACTCACATTTCGGACACTCCCGTCGCCGTCGAATCGCCATGCCATCATCCATGTCACGCGAATCGACCACTTTTGTATCCGTAAATAAACAGGCTGGGCAGATCATAGTTCGTCAGTTAGTATAGATCATCTGCCATAAATAAACCATAATAAAAAACATATTGACACACATAAAACTGGTAGAGACATGCCATGGCATGTCTCTACCAGTTTTATGTTAATTGTTGTTCCTTACATCATCTTCTTCCGAATGAAGGCCGGTACCTCTAAATCTTCATCGGAGGAATTATCTACGGGAGCTTCGTCCATGATATTTTTGTTGCGGAAAGTATTACTGGTTGCAACGGGCATATCTTTATCTTCGCGTTTGCTAAATGGCGTTTGGCGCACAGCTTGAATTTTTTTGGCGGCTTTGGCTGGTTGACCAAAACCAGTCGCTACGACCGTTACTTTAACTTCATCACCTAAAGATTCATCAACATTGGATCCAAAAATAATCTTGGCGGATGGATCAGCCGATTCAGTAATCACCCGAGCGGCTTCATTGACTTCGTACATACTCAAATTTGGTCCACCAGTGATGGTAAACAAGATACCCTTAGCTCCATCAATACTCAATTCTAATAATGGACTATCAACGGCTGATTTAGCTGCCTCTACAGCTCGATTCTCACCCGTGGCTTTACCGATCCCCATCAAGGCCGAACCGGCGTTGGCCATAACCGATTTTACATCAGCAAAGTCAACGTTAATTAAACCTGGTACAGTAATCAAATCAGAGATTCCTTGCACACCTTGAAATAAAACATTGTCGACAGTTTTAAAGGCATCAAGTAAAGATGTTTTCTTATCAATAATTTGTAACAAGCGATCATTTGGAATGGTGATAATTGTATCCACCGCATCGGCCATTTCATTATAAGCGGCATCGGCAATTTGGTTACGTTGCGCTCCTTCAAATTGAAATGGTTTGGTTACAACGGCTACTGTTAACGCACCGGCATCACGCGCTAAACGAGCAATAATAGGACCAGCCCCAGACCCAGTACCACCACCTAAACCACAGGTCACAAACACCATATCCGCTCCCTTGAGCATGGCGGTTAATTCTTCATTAGTTTCTTCAGCGGCTTTCGCTCCAATGGCAGGATCCATACCGGCACCTAAACCGCGAGTTGTACTCTTACCAATATGGATTTTGTTCTTAGCTGGATTATGGTGTAAAGCCTGGGCATCGGTGTTAATAGCGACAAATTCAACCCCTTTTAAACCACTGTCAATCATGCGGGAAACGGCAGAGCCACCGGAGCCACCAACGCCCACCACAAGAATCTTTGCGAATGTTTCTACATCAGGTTTAACTTCTACATATTTACCATTAGCCATATAACACTTTTTTTGTTCAATGCTAAGTTATACAATTGCCAATGATACTAGCAATAGTATATTACGTCAATAGTTCTGAACACTTTTTGTGTCCACACAAATTTATGGTAGTAAACTCTTAAACCACTTCTTCATTTTTGTCGTGGCATCGCCCACTACAGAAAAACGAGCTAGTGAGGCTAAACCACCAGCGTGCGGTTGTTCATTCATATTTTCTCCCCACAAAACCAGGCCTAATGCAGTCGCAAAGACCGGATCTTCTATCTTATCAATAGCTGTTTTGAACTGACGGGGTGTACCAACTGAGGCTGGTAATGAGAATTGTTTTTTAGCCACCTCTGTAATGCCGGTCAACTTAGCACCACCACCGGTTAAAACTATACCAGCTGGTAACATGCCATGACGATTAATGACTTTTAATTCTTTATTCACTAAGGTAAATAATTCCTCTAAACGCGCTTCAATAATTTCGGCTACTTCGCGGCGTGAGACACGACTATTTTCATTTGGATCAATTTCACGTAAATCAATTTCTTCATGCTTACCCACTTCATCCGGAACAGCTGTGCCAAAGCGAGCCTTGATGGCTTCAGCCACATCAACAGACGTGCGTAAGCCAATGGCAATATCATTAGTGATGTGACCAGAACCGACTGGGATAACTTTGGTATGAATCATATCCCCTTCTTCAAATACCATTATGCTGGTGGTTAATCCACCCATACTCACTAAAGCCACACCTAATTCTTTTTGTCTTTTAGTTAAAACTGCTTCACCGACTGCTAATACACCCAGCACGAGATCTTGAATATCTGTTCCGGTACGATAAACACACTTGGTTAAATTTTTGATTTGCGCGGTTAAACCCAAAATAATCTGAGCATCAACTTCTAACTTTATGCCGGTCATGCCAATTGGATCTTTTACGCCAGATTGATTATCCACCTGAAACTGATGTGGAATCACATGTAAAATTTCATAGTTCGGTGGGGTGGCTACGGTCTGCGCGGCTTCAATGGCGCGTTGCACATCATCTTCACGAATTTCACCATCGGCTTTAGACACCGCCACTACGCCATGACTATCTTGCGCCACAATATGACTACCATTAACACTCACATAAGCTCGCTCGATGGGAATGCCGGTCATGCGCTCAGCTTTATCTAGAGCACCAGAAATACTCGACACCGCATCTTCGATGCTGGTCACAACTCCTTTGTTGATACCTTCAGCGGGATGCTCAGCAGCACCAATAATATGTAAATCACCATCGTGCTGATTGACCTGCCCAACCGCAACACGAATAGTCGTTGAGCCTATATCTAATCCAGTAATGATGTCAGCGCGCGCCATGGTACTATTGTAGCAATTGCACCAATTCAAGGCAATAAGGTATGAACACCATCGCAGCAATCAAAGCCGCCCCTACCGAAGCTAACAGCACTGTCGCTGCCATCATATCTTTAATAATGCCAACATAAGTGTGCATGCGCGGTTTTAGGATATCAACCAGCTTCTCAAAAATGGTATTAATCACTTCTAACACTAAGACACACACTATCATCATAGTGAGCACAATAGCTTCTGGTAAAGTAACACGAAAGAATACCATCGCCAGCACCACTAACACAGCTATACCGCACTGTAAGCGAAAATTCTGTTCATTGCGCCAAACATACTGTAGGCCTTGAACAGCATAGTAGAAACTGTTATGGAGTTGTCGTACACTAATCATAATTTTATTGCCTGTAAAATACGTTGTTCGAGTGGGCGCATAATTTTAGCAGCCGTGGCTTGTTCATGATCATATCCAAGGATGTGTAAAAATCCATGTATTAATAACCAAGCTAATTCTGAACGTAGTGGGACTTGTTTGGCTTTGGCTTGCCGCTTGGCTTGTGGATAACACAGTACAATTTCACCACCTTCTGGCCCATACGGAAACGAGAGTACATCTGGAATGTAGTTTTGCTGACGGTATGTCTTATTTAAAGCCTGCATTGACGTATCACCGACTACATCTACACTGATAAAGTCATAACTGTCTGGAATTTTTACATAACGCTGCAGAGCTGAAAATATAGTCTTTATGAATGATTCCGTCACCAGCTGAGCAGATACACGCTTGGATAACTCAAGTTGCATGATTAATTCAAGGAAAAGCTTTTCACCATTAACTGAAAGGTATCAGGGAAGAACAATTCAGCACTGGTGCCATAACGATAACTGACAGCATAGACATAATCATTATCAACAAAGTAAGCGGTACTACCGTCAGCACTCCAGACACCCTTTAAACCGGAAAATGTTGTCACCGGTTTTACACTAGTTTCGGCTACTTTGTTGGTTTCAACGTACCAATCTAAGGCAGTTAACCCAGATGGATTACTAGTGACACTAATCGCCACGAACTGTCCCGCTAATTCAAGGGTATTTGGCGTAAATAATATTTCAGTATTATCACCCTCCGTTAAGGCATCGGCAATCCACTTGTTTGGATGTAACACAGTGTAACTATACATACTATTTGTATAAGTATCGACTAAAGCTGCATTATCAGATATTTTACCAGCACTCGTAGCATTAGTTGGATCATAACCGGCGACTACTTCAACACCGTCTTTATAACCATCACCATCCGTATCAGGTAAATCGGCTTTAGTTCCCCAAATTTTTTCTTCGTCATTGGTTAAACCATCACCGTCAGTGTCTTTGGCCGGGACACTAATATTCGTGTTGGTATTTACCGGAGCATTTACATTAGTATTAACGTTGGTATTTGTGTTAACAACAGCATTGGTATTTGAATTTGTATTACTATTAGTGTTGGCATTATTAACATTACTGACATTACTATTAATTTTATTCGTGTTACTGTTTGCATTGCTGGCATTCACAGCATTAACATTATTGTTACTTGTGTTAGTAGTACTAGTAGAAGTTGTTTTGGAAGAAGTGGTTGATGTAGTGGTTGTGACTGGAGCTTTAGCCAATACTAAGAAATAATAGGCTACTCCACCAATCGTAGCGAGCACCATTAATATTATTAGCACAATTAACACAATGGTCAGTTTTTTTCGCGGCGGTTTTTCACTACTCGGGCTGCTACCGGCCGGATTAGTCGATAAAAATTTTTCTGGCATAGCATAAACCTGCTCGTCGCTTACCCCTTGCACTGGAATTTGCACAGGTTGTGGTGGAAATGATGGGGCGGGCAATGGTGAGGTTGGTGGAGTGGCCGGAAAAGACGGTGGTGTAGTAGGAGTGGGTTGTGGCGCGGCTGGAAATGGAGTAGCTGCGCCTTGGGGTGGTTGTGGAAAATCCATAATGTAATTTAAGTTATTTATTTTGGTAAATCGAACAAACGTTTAGTTGAATCAGGATTATTAGGGTCATAGAAGTGGGTTACTTCATCACCGTCAGTGTAGCCATCACCGTCCGTATCAGGATTACGCGGGTCAGTATCATAAACCCGTACTTCCTCACGGTCGGATAATCCATCTTCATCGGTATCCTTCTTTTTTGGATTGGTATTTAACACCAATTCTTCCTCATCTGATAATCCATCATGATCGGTATCCACACTAGTAACATTAATATTGGTATTAGTATTGATGTTTGTGTTGGTATTGATAGGAACCGTGACTGGTATATTAGTATTGATGTTTGTGTTGGTATTGATATTGGTAGGAACGGGTGATTGTGGTTTAGGCAATGTCTGCCAATATAAATAACCACCAACCACTAGACCACCTAATAGTAGCAAACCTACTAGCACTATGGCAATAATCCATAGCTTACGATGTGATCGGGGATAAACTACCGGTTCATATGGTTGCGCAACTGGCTCTGGTTCCGCTCCCGCTGCGGCATTAACAGATTCAGCGAAGATATCTTCAACATTAGGGTCAATCGGCAAAGAGTTTGGCATACAGGGTATTATCTGTCGTCAATGTATTATTGACCAGGTAGTTAAAGGTCGAACACCCTCCGGAAAAACCACTGATTTTAGTAGACACAGCTGTGGTACCATCAGAATATGTCGTGCATGGATCATACGAGTAACTCTGTCCCCAACTACCTAAACCGGTATAATCTAGCTTGGAATATAAAGCAAATTGATCAGCCGATTGATATTCATAAAGATAAACATGAGAATCAGTTGGCCCGAAGAATTTTTTGTTTACCGGATCCCAACATGAGCCAGAGGCATCATAGTATTTATTATCGTCCGGCGCGTATGGGCACTGTGTGGTTGCATCGGCAAAAGTATTAACCGGATCCGTAAACAACGTCTGCCCCAGCGCATCGCCTAACACTGCATCCCAAGATGGCCAAACTGACGTGGTTAAACCGGTAATATATGAACCACTGGTTAAATCTGGAAAATCATTTACACCATTACCGTCACTATCATGATAATAATAACTACTTAATAAATAAGCGATCGTACCTAAGTCGGTCACCCGGTTGGTATCGATGACTAATTTAGCTTTTTCTAAGGCACAATCGGTTGATAATGTCTCATTACGATTAAATTTGAAACCATCTAAAATAGCCGTGACTACATCAGTCGTGGCACTGGAGGCATCGGCACTGTAAGCCACTACAAACATGTAAGATGATAAAGTACCATAATTAAGATCTTCTTCTTCCTCCCCCTCAACCTCTATAGAATCATCGTGATCATCCAAATTATTGGCCGCCACATAAACAGTATTACCGACTGTGACAGCATCATAACCATTCACTGTGGTTGGAGTAGCGGTAGCCGAAGGGTTATTGGTATTTAGCATATACCATAAATCTGGATTGATACTATCCCAAGGTGAAGCTGGTGAACCGTCAATATCGTTTGGATAAACCCGTAACACAATCAAGTTATTATTAGTAGTGGCATCATTGGTAGTCGCAGCAGTATCTTTAAAACCGATTTCATAAATAAAATCTTCCGTGTGACCATATTCTTCAGTAATTTTAGCGCTATCTCTACTAAACACCTCATCAAACTCAGCCATATCACCCTGACAGTATGACCAATATAAGTTGTAATCACTGTTACTATAAGTGACTAATTTATCTGGATCACAGTATTGAAAATCGTATAATAAACTATCGGTAAAAGAATTATTCCAACCTTGTTCAACGGAACCATCTCCAGTGATGGAAACTTTTACTGTATCAGTATGTTCACCTTCAGCATCTGGTGTATCAGCGGTGAGAGTTTGATTAGGCACATCCGTACTGGCACCAATAATGCCAGCAATCGGACAGATATCGGCTTCTAAATCGGCTAAGGTGGTATAGGTTGGTGTCCAGTCATAACTCCAAGAAAAACCAGGTTCTGTACCATCATCAATTCTACTAATCGCCTGACTATCACCGGAATAGGTGGTAGCGGTGATATCTTCCGTTTGCCCTGATTCATTAAAGGTATAATCATGGTCAATAAAGTCACTACTATCCGCCTCTAATACTACGCTGGCCGGACCACACTGGGTCGAATAATCAGCCGCTGATGCAGTGGTAAAAGTGTATTTGATATAACCATCATGACACACACCGAGTGCACTCATGGTCGCATCACAGCCAATAGCGGCACCGGTCGTGGCTGAAATTACACCCGATTGATGCTTTGTGCCTGACACAATTGTATCCTGACTACGAATGATCAATTCATAGTCAGTGTCATAATCCAATAATTTTGTCAGATCTAAAGTTAACTCACTGCCGGTTTTGGTTGGAGTAATTGTGCTCAACACTGTTTCATCACTAGCTGTGTCATCAGCTGAAGATGGGCGTAAGAAAATATATTTATCAAAGTTATCGCTCGTATCAGTGGCGGCACTGGTAGTCATGCCTTCACTAAATTTCACATGTAGCTGCACATTGGCGCAAATATTTGTATCACCTGGTTGAACAGCCATAACCGGATCAGTAAAGGCTACTACTGGCTGACCAACACAAGTACCACCATCGACGGCAGTAGTGGCAGTATCATCGTAGATACAACTGGAGACATTACAGCATGAATCCGGTTGAGCGCGGCAAAACCCAGTACTTGAGGTGGTACAACTACCAAAGGCGGCATCATAGGTGAGATCACAATTCAATGCATGATCGGCGGTACTGTTACATTCCCCACACGAGGCACAAGAAATTGGAAATTCAAGACCATTACTGACGCACTGAGTATTATTTTGAGTGGTAGAAATTACGTTGACATCTCCAGTTTCACTATCACTCGGCACAGTTGTATCGTATTTTGTACTGGAATATGTCGTCCAATCTATGATTGCTGCTTGATCTGAATAGTATTGAGCAGAACCATCTAATGATACAAAACCGGTAACATCTTTTGAACATTTCAAACTGGTATCAATCCGATCGGCATAACACGTGTCTGAATTTGTTACTACACAACTGGCCGACCCAGTTGTAATCTGACAAGTAATAGTTGTATCAGTGGTATCGGTATACACACAAGCACCAACGGTGGCATCGTAAAAAGTATTGGCATTGGAGGTGGCCGGACCGGAACTGCCATTAGCACAAACTTCACTGGTATCAGTCGGATTGACATAATACGTGTTACTTTCTGTGAGAGTACAAGAGGTATCACCCGCCGTGATTTTGCAGTCACCTAAACTAGTAGTACAAGCGCAATAACCATCAGCTTCAGCGCGGAAATTCTCACCGGTTAAAGTAACATCATTAGCCACTGGGCTGTAGACGGGATTAGCATTACACAACACTGGCAAATCAACTTCAGAGCAGCTATTATCCATAGTAAAATCAACGGCATTGCTGGTTTGAGCGATCAACTCCGCATTCACTGTACTAACCTGTTGCACTTGCACACTAGCTAAATCAGTGGTGGCATCAGTAAATATACCATCTGGTGCTGTGACAATAATCTGGCGGTTACTCCACTCTTGCGTTTCTGAACAGGCTAACTCGGCTTGAATACCATCCATGGTAACGGTACTTCCCGGAGTGGAACTGGCGGGATCATAATAAGACCCAAAATGACAACCCTGAATAGTTACCGGTTGCCCGACGGCACCATGATCTGGACTAAGCTTAGTAATAACCGGCGCACAAGTACTGGCCACACAAGTGGAAGTACAAGCACTGGAAGAACAATCACTGTCAGTGGTACAAATATTGCACTGCTCGGCCGCTGCACACTGCCCGGCGTTACAACAACCGGTGGCACAATCAAAATCGGAACTACAACTCACATTAAAATTCAAAGCGTTACTGGTAGAAGTATCGTCCTCCAATTGCACACCTTCAGAACTACTAACAGCCCCTTCTGGTACGATAGAGTTGTTAATTTCATTGGCACTAGTCCAAGTTTCAGTGCCATCAGTCTGAACACGACTGATTGAACCAGCAAAAGTGACTCGCCGATTGGTGGTGAAAAGATCAAAGTGGTCACCAAATAAATCGGCGATGGTACCTTCTTGGCCACGAGCTGGCTCTATTCTACATAAACAAGCTGTTGGGTCACTACCCACCGCACAACCCTCAATGGTGTCAGACAATCCGTAGTAACTCTGTAATGTTACATCGTAGGTGCCCGGGGTAACTGAACCATCTTCTGGAACTTGTACCACTACTTGATCGGTATTCCAAACGTCACCACAGTAGGTTGAAGCTGGAGTTGAGGCGGTAGTACTACCAAAACTGATACTGCCAGCACCACCGGCGGTAAATGTACTTGAAGTAGCTGAACAAGTTTCAGAACCAGCTACCACACATTGGGTAGCACCATCTTCCACACGACAAGTGCGGCTAGTACCATCAGTCATGATACAGTCACAACCCCTAAAATAACCTAAATCATAATTAGCCTCGGCTGATTCAGTGGTACAAGTGCTACCTAACTCACAATATTCCTCATTTAAAGTACAACTGGAAATACCACCAGATAACAAACAGGCCACATCACCTTCATCAATCGTGCAGGTTTCACCGTCTGCTTTTAAACTGGTACACGTACAATAACCCGATTGAGTTTGATCACTACCAAAATAGCAACCATTTAAAGTTAAACAACCACCGGCTCCAACCGTAGCTGGGGTAAATCCAATTACATCTGGAGCACAATGTGACGTGGTGGCATCACAATAGGTATCACGACAATCGGCCGTATAGCAATCACTATCTTGCGTACAATAACCAAAATCAACCTCAATATCAGCTGAATCTGACACACCTTCGATGGAGGCAGAGACAGTAGATAAACCATCATTGGTTTCGCCGGCTCCCTGTAAACAAACAGTATCATAACCATTAGTTGTAGTATGAGTCAGACTACTACCAACGACATCGCTACCGGTGGTGCTATTGCTACCAAAAGTTAATATAGCAGGTTCACTTATATCCCAAGTGTAATCCCCCACCGCATCAAGCATCAAACAATCAGCCGTGGCCGGACGAGCGCGCAATGAATAGCTTGTGTCTTTATAATTATGATTATCCAGACACGCATCCACCGCGTCATAACCCGTGACACGTTCCGTGGCTGGTGAAACTGATAAAGAATCTACTTTACAGGCACTAGTATCATCTCGCACTTTAAAATTCCAGGCGTAATCACTATCTAAGCCCACACCAGTGCTGTCAGTCACACTTGATGGTATAGTTACTTTATAGTAGTAACCAGCCGAAAAACCACCGCTCGGAGTGAAGGAATATTCACTAGCCGTACTGCCGGCACCATAAGCTGAATCGAGAAAACCGCTAATATACTCACCAGTAATTGGCGTACAAGTTGTATCATCGAATGGTTCTGTATTATTACACTTATAAATCGCCACGCCAGATTCAACCGCAGTATCATCCATAGTCGTGGTGAAAGCAAAATCAATCACACTATTAACACAGGCATTATCACTCGAACTGGTTGGATTTGGTAGATAATAGGTGCCGGCACTGAGATCACAACTATAAGACTCAAATAAACTAGGCGGTTCGGCACAGGAAATTTTAAAATCTAAACTATTACTAATACCAGTAGACCCAACTGAAAAACTATACGTATCTAGAGCAGTTACCGGCGTGCCATCCGTGACAACGGTCTGACTAAGATAGGTTTCATTATACACATTCCAACTAGTCACCGTGCCAATATTAACCTCACCAGAAGATGATTGAAAATAAACGGCACCATCATCTCCAAAATTTTCTCCTAAGGCCGTGACACTATCGGCTCCAGTATCACTACACTTTGGTACTAACTCACACAAACCAGGGCCAGGTGTACCGTCGGTTACGGTAAAGCTTAATTGATTACTATATTTACCGGCGGCTGTAATAACTTGAATGGTTGGTGTATCATCAACATTTAACCCCACTGGTACACGCACAATAATACTGGTATCGTCCCAACCATCCGCACAAACGAATTCACCGGCCACATCACCAAACCACACTTGACCACGCTCACTGCCAGATACAGCTGGATCATAATCACCGAAATGCTTTCCGCGAATGGTAATATACTGTCCAACTGGCCCAGTGGCTGGTGAAGTACTACGCAGATAAGGTGAAGCTACTACCGCCACTTGCGGTGAATCATCGGCACCATTATTATTTTCCACACTCACTACCCCGGTTTGACTGGCCACCGGTAAGCGCAAAGAAATACTGGAACTACCAGTATGGCTAACAAAACAACCTAATGTAGTATCGTGCCCAGTATCAAAACAATTTATTCCAGCTGCCGAGATATTATCGTTAAAATTAACATCATAAAATGGATAAAGATAATCACCGGTTAAAGTGGTAACACCAGTATCTTCATCTCCACTGGTACCGATTGGTGCTTGATCTTCACTGTAGTAAGAATCTTCTTGGCTGACACTATCAATATTCGGTACACAATATGGTTGATCGCCGGTCGTAAATGTCCAGGGATAGGTGGTGGCAGCCGAATCGATATAATCATCCGTTGGGCTACCTGTCATCAGAACATCAAAATTACCACTCAACGGGTTGCCGCATGTATCATAAATGGCGCCAGTAAACTGATCGGTCGCTGGGTCACCACTATACAAACTAATGCCATACTCAGTGTTACTATCTAATTGGTCTTGCGGAGAGGTAACAATAGTATCATCCGATTCCCCACCAATACTGGTTAACCGAATGTTACCAATATCTAATGTATCGGCTACAACGTCAGCGGCTTTGAATAACCAAAAATTATTATCAGATGGCGATGCCGGATCAAGGCTTTCCGAAAATGATACCTGCAGTGTTGGGTTCAAACAAATATCCACATCACCGTCAGCTGGAAATGGTGCCAGTTCGGCCACATTAACAGTTGGTGGAATATCATCGGTGGTGGTACCGGTGCTGAAAGTAAAAATCCGTTTTGAATCACTGGAGGATAAATTATAGACCGCGCCGGTATCTGGGTTAATCCCTTCGATGGCACTGGTTAATTCTACCTTATAAGTAGTATCAGCCTGATAATCACTGGCTGGATAAAACACCGCTGCAGTTTTATCTTCAGAAAAGGCATATGAACCATCTACCACGCTACCATCACTCGGTACAGTTACTTTAAAACTACTCGCCGTTACAGTTGGATCATTCAAAGGATAAGAAAATGTCACCGCAATTACATGGCATAATGGGACATCAGTTTCTTCATTGCGTGGATTAGAATGATCAATATAAAAGGGCGAACCAGTCCCTGGTGCATAAGGTGCAAATGGCGTGGCATAAGTTGAATTTTGGGCATCACTCGCCGCTAATAATTGATTGATCACATAAGTAGCTATTCCCCAGGCCGACAAGACAATTACTAAACCAATCAAGGCATTACGTAAAATCGTTTTTGCTTTATTGATCTTTTCTTCTTCCCCACCCGCAAACATCCAAACAAAACCACCATAAATTATTAGAATTACAGCCGCTAAAGCCAGTAAACCTAAAGACCAATTGATAATTGCGATGATAATATCAATCGGTGAGGCTGTACCTAAAATCAACCCCAAGTCTGTATTCATGATTTGGCTAATAATTCTTTCAACACCGCTGATACCACTTTACCATCGGCCTGTTGCCCTAATTCACTCATGGCTTGTTTCATAACCACACTAAAATTTTTATCCGGACTCTTGACCACTAGGGCTTGCAGTTTTTCTTTTACTTGAGCAGCGTCAAGTTGAGTTGGCAAATAATGTTTAATAATTTCTAATTCAGCTTGTTCTTTATTCGCTAAATCAACTCGCCCGGCACCTTGATAGGTGGTGATACTATCGGCTATTTTTTTCGCTTCTTGTTTTAAAACAAGCAGAGCCCGCTGATCATCATCAGTCGAGCTCTGGTTGTCGATCGCAGATTTTTGCATGGCCGCTTTTATACCACGGAGCGCCAACACACGAGCATCATCCTTACCTTTTAAGGCCACCACCATATCGGTCTGAATAGTTGTATAAACGCTCATGTATTTTGTGTTTTTTATCGGCGTGGTTTACGTTTGCGGTCTTGCGTTAAATCAAGCTTACCAATTTTACGCAGATGTTCACGTTTAGCATGTGATGCGCTACGCAAAATTGCACTACGCCGTTTTAGACGCTTACTCACCGGCCGTTGCCGATGCTGTTTCTGCTTGATTAGTATCATATTACCGCTGGCTTGCACCTTACGCACAAAGCGGCGCACCAAACTTTCGTTTGATTCTGACTCGTTACGAGCTACTCTTATTGCTGGCATAAAATTTTCACCTCCTTTGGTGAAATTAATTTAATAATTGCACGTGGACTATAACACTATAGTTTTTGAAAGTCAATTACTTGAATTCGACACAACCTCTACTCCCCCATCTCTTTTTAGATGCCAGTGGAAGGTGTGTTTGCGGTTGATGAATTTACCAATCTTTACACCCACATTGTGTTCACCTTGTCTGACTCTAATGTAGAGTGGCGGTTTGTAATTAGTGATGATGACACGTTTGGCTTGGCGGGTGAGTTTGTTGCCCTGAGTAATTCTGACTATGATTAAGGTGGCATGTTCATTATGTGACCACCAGAAGATACCATTATCGTAAGCTTCTTGTTTGTAGAGAGATTCTTGTCTGAGACGATAGGTACTACGCACTTGTCTGTGGTTACTGATCCTTATTTGATCGGTTTTTATTCCACCGACATAGAGCTGCATGTACTTACCGTCTGTTACTAGAATACGTGTACTATCGGGTGATAGTTTGTATCTGAAGGCGGTATTACCATTGAATGGATCAATGATGACACTGGTACCATCTTGGTAGGTGATATGCAGCTTACCGGATTTGGTTTTAGTCATGGTGTCTACGGTAATATGAGCATCAGGATCGACTGGTGGAGTAGTATCTTCGACTGGGGTGTCTATCACTGTGACGGTGTTACCTACTACGACGAGATCATTGTAGATGATGTCTGTTGAACTAACTTCATAGGCTAGGGTTACTTCCATGTCTGGATCAACGTTGGTATCCGTCACAGCTGCGATGGTGACAGTTTGCGGAGTTGACCAATTGTCTGGGGTAAAGATTAGAGTAGTTGGATCTATGGACACCTCCGTACCATCAGTGATGATGACCATGACATCACCAGTCGGTTGAGAATCTAGGACAACGGTGTAAGTAGCTGAGTCGCCTCCTTCAGTGAGAGTGATGCCACCAGTTGGTGCGGTGATGGTGAGGCCGGCGGTAGGCAACACTGTCGCTGTGTCATTGTCTGTATTAATTACTGAAACATTGTCTGGGTTCAGATTATTGTAGTTAGTATCACTTGAAGTAGTGGCGTCTAATATTATAGAGTAGGTTATATTTCCATCATCAACCTCATCATCAACTCCGGTTACTGTCACAGTCTGTGGTACAGACCAGTTGAGTGCGGTGAAAGTAAGAGTAGCTGCAGAGACTGTTCCTTCAGTGGTATCTGAGGAAGAGAGTGGCATGGTCATATCAGCAGTCGGTTCAGATGTTAGTACTACAGTGAAAGTAGCAGTTGTGCCTGATTCGGATGTGTTTCCGGAAATAGTTCCAACGGTTATTCCGGCCGTGTCGTTATCTGTGACATTAGCTGTGACATCGGCCACCGTTATGCCAGTATAATTTCCATCTGATGAAGTAGCCACATGAGTAATAGTAGCTGTTTCTGGACTAGTTTCATCTAAACTGTCATTTGCGGCTGTAACGGTAATATTTTGTGATGTAGACCAATTGGCTGAGGTGAAAACTAAAGGATCACTCACTGACACATCTGCATTGCCAGTGGCAGTGATAGTGACATTGGCAGTGGGTTCGGTATTTAAGACTACGGCATAAGTGTCTGTTGCTCCACCTTCAGTGACACCGGTTGAACCACTGGTTTCAGTGATAGTAACGCCGGCTGTATCGTTATCAGTATTAGTCACGGATACATCTGCTGGATTAATCGCATCATAAACAGAATCAAGTGTATTGCCGGCATTTACTGTAACTAAACTCTGGTAAGAAATATTGCCATCATCCACATCGTCATTAACTCCGGTCACTGTAACAGTTTGTGGTGTGGCCCAATTCACTGAGGTAAAAGTTAAAGTAGACCCAGTAGTAACAGTACCTTCAGTAGAATCATTTGAGGTGGAGTCTACTTCAACATTTCCGGTTGGTTGAGTATTTAGAACAACCGTGTAAGTAGCTGTACCATTAGCTTCGGTGGTATTTCCGGAAATAGCTCCAACGGTTACTCCAGCAACATCATTATCTGTAATGGTGAAAGTATGCTCCGTATTGGCACCCAAGGTGGCATTGGTGGGCGCGGACAACGTAACAATAATGGTTTCATTGTCGTCATCTATCTGATCATTCACTATAGTTGGCGAGATGGTGGTAGACGTATTACCGGCCGTGATCGTAGCCGTGCCACTCGCCAGTGTGTAATCGGTTCCACTACCCGTCGCCGTACCACCGGTGACCGCATAGTTTACGGTAACATCTTGGAAATGAGCCGGAGATAACGAGATGGTTATAGTAGGAGCGGCGGTTGCTTCAGAACCACTTGAGGTAGTAGCGGAAAATTCAACTGTACGTACGGCCGTATCTACCACAAAAGCCACCAGGCCACCGCCTCTTGCCACCACATACGCTGAACTATTACTGGCGCTATCTATGGCCAAGACCTGCCAATAGTAATTACCATCGGCCAAAGCGCTGCTGGTATAAGAAGTGGCACCTTGAGCCCCAAGCGCGGACGTGTAGTCTACTTCAGGTGAAGCGAAGGTATTGTTATTGTCTATCTGAATATGGTAGCCAACCGTATCGTACGCGTTAGTGTCCGTGATGGTAAACTCGAGTGTAGGGGTGTTGTCACCGGTTGTTGAACCGTTAATAAAACCTGCCGGACCAAGGGACGCGGGAAGGTTGGGATCATTGTTAGCTGAATTCAGAGTAATTGTATCTATTTGTGCCAGAGCCGGGCCTAATAAAAAGGCCTTAACTTTTAGCGATCCGGCGGATAATGAAACAATGTTGAGCCGTAGAACGGTTAGACTATTCCGATTGGCATCCGAGCTAACCGCGGTCCAGCTGCTGCCATCAAAATATTTCCAGGTAGTACCGTTGTCATTTGAAACCTGATATTCAGCACCATCGATATCACTTGGACCGTAAGTAACGGTGATACTATCGATACTGTCAAACTTCTTCGCGACATTCGTTGCAATAGACGAAGTGGCGTAAAGCAAAGCCGAGGTAGAAGAGCCGATGGCCACCGTAGGCTCCGTGGCGGCGTATTGACGATCACGAATCCAATCCCAATAAGCCTCATAGGCCTGACCGGTAAATGAATTATCGTATCGTTCGCCTAAAACGATCGGTTCAGAAGAAACGGCATTAGAAATATTAGGAACGGATAAATACGATGTGGCCGGAGTAGAATAATTAACCACCGAGATATCAACTTTACTAGAAGGTTTTGCGGTAATTGTAGTCAGTAAAGTTGTAGCCGCGGGATATGTTCCCCCAATAGCACTCCACCCTCCGTCATTCCGGTAATAAACCGTGCCCGGCTCTCTCATTAGACCAATACCATTAGACACGGACAGGTAAAAGCCCGCAGGCGTAAAACCATTACCAGGCGCGGAGATGTAGCGCGATTTCATCTCTAAGATGGTGTCATTACTAAAGGTGGCAATTGAAGTTAAACGTCCCGTAGTACTTGTCCCCTTTAATTCACCTCCGGTTACGGTAAACCCGGTACCGTCAGTTACCGTCCATATGCCGGTGTCTACCGCTACACCCGAAAAATCGTCAAAAAATACGAACGTGTTGGCTCCGCTACTCGTAGTCATAGCCGCCGCATTCCCATAAAACATAGTGATATCCGTGTCCCCGGAAGCAGCCAGACTATCCACTTTTACCCAGACCTCAATGCTTGAAGTGCCGGGCGAACAGGTCTCTATCCAATAGCTCAAAACATTACCAGAACCTCGTCTAAATCTAAGATCGCTGCAGTCAGCATTAACAGAAGCAAAACTGGCAAAATTACCCGCGGTGAGCGTTACTTTAACCTGAAAATTCGTCAAAAGACTGTTGGCGTTGGTGATAGTCAACGTCCTTTTATAGAGCCAAGCCGCGAAATCTGAGTCGGGTACGGTTGGAACGCCCGTCGCATAACCACCGGACACTGAAATTTCTGCGTCATTGTAGGTATAGTCACCGGCGGTACTGAAGTCCCACGTAGAAGCGGAAGCACCTGAATCAGTAAACCAACAATAGGTGTTCCCCCCGTTAGTAGAATTGGTGTTGGTTACATCCGAACCTAAACAAGCATTGGAATCGCTGACAGTCACATAATTAACATTAAATGTTCCGTTAGCCGCAAGACCGGTCAGTTGTCCACCTGTTGTACTGCCAATAATAACATTGTGACCGCTTGTCCCAGTTAACGTTAGGAGACCGGAAACGGTTTGAATGGTACCGGCCGTAATATTAACCGTCTTGTCAGAGGTAGTGACCGATAAATTATTAAAAGTATTAGTTCCTGAAATAATTGAGGTTCCGGTAGTGTCTAGAACAACCAGACCTGTCCTACCATTGAATGTACCACTGTTTGACCAATTCCCCGCGACGGTCACTTGATGATTAGTAGCCGAAACATCAAACGTTCCAGCCGTCACTGTAAGATTACCGTTAACATCCAGGGCTTGCCCGAGTTGAAAAATATCCGTAGCGCCGTCGGTACTATTAATGGTCAAATGATGATAGTTAGGGGTGAGCGACGTTATGGTATAAGTATCAGCTGCGCTGTCGCCATCGCCTGTATACGTCACGGTGGAACCTGAGCTTAAAGTTGGTGCCGTGACCGTCTCGCTCCCTCTTAATTTCAATGTACCACCATCTTGAACTGTGAAGGTGCCTCCACAAGTAAAATTAAAGCTGCCTAAACTAAAAGTTCCCTCAACAACATCACACGTTCCGGTTGAATGAGTAAGATTGGTTGTGAGCTGTGCTTCTCCGGAAGCCTTATTTATCTTGAAGCTGCCAGGGTTGAACGTATTGGCAGCGTTCTGCGCTATAGTCTGTGTTCCGGTACCATTGAGTTCCACTGTGAGGTTGGCGCCACTGAACGCATCCGTGGTACTCATACTAAAATTACCACCCACGTAAAGTGTGTAGGCTGAAGCGGGGTTACCTATCTCACCATCCGTACGAGTGAAATTTCCCGTGATAGTAATATTGGAACCAAAAGTCGTCACTCCACCTGTTCGATTGAACGTCACGTTACCCGGCAATGACGTAGTGCTCAGTGTAGTTGTTGGCGTGCTGTCAAAAATAAAGGTTGGTGTACCGCCACTCGCCGTAATAGTGCCACTATTCGCAAACGTACTCGAGATGGTCATGTCAATAGCGCCAAGCTGGAGCGTCTTTTCACTGCTAATCGTAGCTGTTCCGTCTATATGGAGCGACGTGGCATTTCTAAAATCATTAGTCGTCCCGCCGAACGTAGCAGCGCCATTAACTTGAAAAGTACCGACCCCGGCCGTAAATGAGCCGAGATTATTGATACTATTGATCGCAATATTTCCCGTTGTAACCAATGTGCCACCCGCCTGTATAACTAAATAGACGTCACTGGTTTGACTGGCGGTTATCGTTTGATCAGTGAGAACCGTAAAACTATTTGAAGCCCCGACACCAATCACGATCGTAGCTCCGGTGGCGGTATTAAGATTAACAGGAACCGAATAGCTAGTCCCTGTAATATAGGAATTTCCACCGGCCCACCGGCCCATGGTCAAAGTTCTGCCGGAAATATCAAAGGTACCATTATTGGTAAATATTTGCATGATTTGAATGTTGGTTACCGCCGCGTTTACCGTCAACGTGTCTCCGGTACCGACCGTAAGATTCCCTCGAATATCAAAAGAAGTAACCGCATTTAAGTTGTTTGTTGCACCGTCAAATGTGGCGTGGCCGTTTACTTGAAAAGTACCGGCGCCCGCCGTAAATGAACCGGAATTACTCAATGTACCCATATTTACATTTCCCGTTGAAGTAAAGGTTGCGCCCGCCTCAACGGTTATGCCGCCATCACTTTGCAAAAAACTAGCGGTGAGCGTTTGCCCGTTAGGCACCGTGTGGTTACTAGCACCGGTGTTAATCGCAACCACCAAACCTTCCGCGTCAGTATTAAAGTTTCCTGTATGTACGATAGAGTTGCCACCACAAGCCCAACAACCGGTGATCAAAGTTCTTCCAGATCCATGCAAGGTTCCACCGCTAAAGGTAAACGTATTCTGCACAGTCCATGTTCCGGAAGTGGGTGTGAAAGTACCGCCACTCAGAGTAAATGTGCTATTGAGATCCAGAAATGACGTATCTCCAGCGTAGACTCCTCCGGCTTGTGTCCAGGCACCGTTCACCGTTAAGGTTCTGGCTTGAGTGATGGTTCCGGTAAAGCCGGCTAGAATATTTACTCCAGCCACCGTACCACTAAATCCGGCACCGGAATCTATGGTAGAAGAAGTATCCGATACAGCCGGATCAAAAGTGACTACATCACCTCCGCCTGGACACGCATTCGAATCCCAGTTCGTGCAGGTGCTCCACAGCCCATCACCTCCGCCATTATCCCAAGTTCTTGTTACCGCATAAACTGGTCGTCCAAAGACATCTGGAAACATTATTGAAGCCGTCACATCAAACATGGTGACACAGCTAACCAACAAAACCGAGTAAGTTAAGGTTCTTAAACGCATCTGCCGTTTATAGAGGGCATGTTGGGTATATGATGCGGCGTAACCTTGATCGGTTAAATCGTAAAAGGTTTGAAAACTTTTTTGAACTGGATAAAATAATAAGACTAAAACATGGTAGAAACCTAACCAGATATGCAAAAACAACAAAACAATCTTTGAGATAAAAGACTGTTGAGATTTTTTTGAATGAAGTGTTATTTGTTTCTTAATAAACATGTTCATTAAGAAACTATTATAACATTATTACCTAATAACGACAACTTAAGTAGATCGTACAAAAATTGTTCTTAATTGTTTTCGTCTCATTTTATAATCCGGAATACTTTGTGCGACTAGCTCCCAAAATTTATGGGAATGATTGAGTTCACGTAAGTGGCATAATTCATGCACGATAATATAATCAGCCAAATGCGGTGGTAACTGAATGATCCGATAATGAAAATTTAAATTGCCGTGTTTAGAACAACTCCCCCAACGCGTCGCCTGATTTTTCACAGACACACGCTGATAAACAAAACCATAAGTTTGATTTAAATGTACCAAACGATTCTGAACAAACTGTAATGCCTGACTTTTTTGTTGTACATATTCTGTTACCGCCCCGGCTAAATAACCGCGCCGCATTTGTCTTCTAACTTTGCGTCTTCTAATTCGAAAAAATAACTTCATGCTCCACTAATTATTCGACACAACCTCCACTCCCCCATCTCTTTTTAGATGCCAGTGGAAGGTGTGTTTGCGGTTGATGAATTTACCAATCTTTACACCCACATTGTGTTCACCTTGTCTGACTCTAATATAGAGTGGCGGTTTGTAATTAGTGATGATGACACGTTTAGCTTGTCTGGTGAGTTTATTACCTTGAGTAATTCTGACTATGATTAAGGTAGCATGTTCATTATGTGACCACCAGAAGATACCATTATCGTAAGCTTCTTGTTTG